>DATJAA010000210.1:0-11062 GCA_035516815.1 Acidimicrobiia bacterium
CGCGAGTCGTTTCCAATTGTCGAAGTACACCTGCGGCAGCGCGGAGTAGTACACGACGGACTGCTCGAGCTGCGCGGGCTGCGGTGATCCACCGGCCTCGTTGTCGAGCGCGATCGTCTGGTCGAGTCCCGTCGTCGACCAGAACGGGTTGCCCTTGCCGAGCCGGAACGGTCCCCAATCGGGGTGCCCGTAGACCCCCCAGCCGCGCGGATCGTGCGCGAGCTGCGCGAGCAGGTCCCAGCTGATCGGCCGGCGCGGGTAGCCCAGCGCGGCGGCCATCGGTTGCGGCATCGCGATCACGAGGGGTGTGTGCGCGAACGGGGTGCCGTTCGGCGCCATCGGCGGGCGGTGCCGATCCGTCAGCTGGGCATTCAGCAGCTCGCCCCACATCGACGAACCGGGCACCCAAGCGACGGGCGGAGGGCCGAGCCGGTCGGCGTCGGGCCAGCCCGTGAGCAACTCACGCCCCGCTACGGGGGAGTCGACCGGGTGCACCCGTACGAAGGCACAGCCCCCGCCGCGCAGCTTCGCGCTCGGCGATCCGTTGAAACGCGACGCGGCGTCGTTCTGGAGTGGGGCCGTCTCGGGCGCGGCCGCGACGTCGACCGCCACACACTTGCCGGGGTCCTTCAGCTGCACCACCGTCGCCGACTGCTTCTGGTATCCGCACGCGGCGGCGACGACCGTCGCCGCGACCACGCCTCCGACGATCGTGCGCGTGCGCGCGGCGATGATGGATCTCATGCGATCGAGTCGCCCCTGCCTTCCGGCTCGTCCGCGCGGTTCCCGCCGATCGCCAGCAGGAGATCCTCGTGCAACTGCATCCACACTGTGTGATACGAGTCGAGGCGGGGCGAGTTGACCCATTCCGTGTCACCCTCGTCGACGCGTGCGAGCGCGGCGCGCAGCCGCGGCCGGTACGCGGCGAAGCGGTCGACCAGGCGTCCGAGCCTCGACGCCAGCGGGGCGACCCGTTCGTCGACCGAGTGCAGGCGGTCGAGCACGGACCAGTCGTAGCGCGCGTCGCGGTGGTCGTTCGGGACGCCTCCCGGCCGCACCTGCCAGTCGCTGCAGATGCGTACCAGCTCGCGGTTCAGGGGGAGAAAACGTTCGTACGCCCGCCGCGCCAGCTGTTCCTCGTCGCCGCCGGCCGGTAGGCGGGCCCACGACGAATGCGTCGTGCGGCCGACCGCGGTGATGCGGATGCCGCGCGTACTGCGGGCAACGTATCCCTCCTCGATGAGCACGGTCACGGCTTGGCTGTCCTCGATCTCGATGACGCCGCGCAGACGGACCTCGTGGAGCAGGCGGAACGTCGCGTCGTCGGGCGCGGCCACGCCGGGATCGTAATGGCGCGTTCCGGGCTACATTCGATCGCCGTGGCCGACATCGGAACGGGAACC
The DNA here is from genome assembly GCA_035516815.1 of Acidimicrobiia bacterium. Classification (GTDB taxonomy): domain Bacteria; phylum Actinomycetota; class Acidimicrobiia; order IMCC26256; family PALSA-610; genus PALSA-610. Next base: position 1,404 of record DATJAA010000210.1, read on the forward strand.
CGCGTGTTCGAGGCCCTTCCGGTGCACGGATCGTGGCGCAGCCTGACGTCTCCGGACGACGTGCTCGAGCTGATGGATACCAGCGCGGTGGGGGTCGTCGCGTGTGTCGCCGACGCCGGCGCCACGTTCCTCGCGCCCATCTTCGACGAGCTCGCCGCGGTGGTATGTCTGTCGGGTACGCCGCAGTCGCACATCGGGATCGTGAGCCGCGAGTACCAGGTCCCGTGCGTGATGGGTGCGGTCCTCGCCCAGGTTCCGCCGGACGGCGAGCGGATCGAGGTCGATTGCTCGGCCGATCCGGGCGTGGTCCGGACCCTCGCGTGACGATGGACCGTGCCGACGTCGACCATTGGATCCGGTACCACAGCGAGGTGGCGTTCGCGTTGACGATGGAGCGCACGGCGCTCGAGTCGGCCCTGATCCCCGTGAGCGCGTACATCCTGATCGCATGCGTCGAGTGTTACCGCCGTTATCCGGAGATCATCGACGGCATCGGCACCGCGGTCGCGCCGGAGGAGCTCGGGCGCGCCGGACACCGGTTGGCCACCCAGATCGATCCCGTGCACTTGTGGGCGGTACCCAACTTCCCTCTCGTCGGACGGAAGGTGCTCATGGCGGCGGGTCTCGTCGATCCGGCCGATGACGCGCGGCGCCTCGCGACGATCTTCGAGTTCTGGTCGCGCGCGGCGGGCGCGTACCGCTTCGACGACGGAACGTTCCAGGCGTCCGATGTCCCCGGCGCCGCGACCCCATACCGGTCGTTCGTGGACGAGATCGCGGCCGCGTGCCGCCCGGTTGCCGACCCCGCCGAACGCGCCGCGATCAGCCGCCTCAACGCACTCTTGACCTCATATCTGTTCCTCCTCTGGTTCGACACGCGTTCGGGCTACCAGGACACGGGCCCGTACCCGCTTCCCGACGGCCGCACGCTGCTACTGCGTGCCTATAACCGGCTCGGCGTCTCCCACTTTCCCTGGAGCGCGGAGGTTTCCGGCGTGATGCCGTACTCCGAGCTCCTCGGTGCGTTCGTGGTGCGCGATGTCGAGCTGCGGGTCACCGACTTCGGCACGTCGGTGACGAAGCCCGAGGACTATTGGCCGCACGTCGAGTCGTTCGCGTTCTTCGACGTGTCGTCGGGTTCGCTCGTGCCCCTCGACGGTGCGGCGCGAGATTCCGTCGCGGGGGCCGCGAAGGCTGCGCAGAAGCAGCTCTACCGCAAGATCGCCAGCATGGAACGCCGGGCCAAGATCGATTCCGGCGCGTACGTGTACTTCACCTTCCTGCGTCCCTTCGCCGAGCTCGCGGCGGTCGCCGTCGACTGGACCGTCCCTCGCGACAGCGCCGACCTCTATCCCTTTCTCGAGCTCGTCGACGGCGCGATCACGCCGCCGCCCGACGCGCCCGTGGAGACACCCAGCTCGTACTACCTACCCCTCCAGTGAGGCGGTGGGAGCTCGACTTCGTAAGCGACGGCGCAGGCGGCATCGCCGGCTTCGTTCGCCTCGCACTGGTCGATCGGGAACGCATCGCGTGGTACTGGACGTATCTCGTCGGCGTTCCCGACGTCGACGGCATCCTCGTGGTGCGCGACCACGACGTGCTCCCGCCCCGACAAGGTCTCGAAATACGCGCCGACGGGTTGTGGGCGGAGCTCGTGTGCGAGACGCGGGACGAGCACTGGACCTTCGGACTCGAGTCGTTCGGCGTTCGTCTCGACGCGCCGGCCGATGCCCTGCGGCCGGGCGGCGAGATCGGTGAACGCATGGCCGTCGGTCTCGACCTCGAGTGGGAGGTATCGGCGAGCGGGCTCCCTGCGGGTTCGGTGCACGGCGATGTCCTGGTCGGCCGCGCGCGCCACGAGATCGACGGGCACGGCTGGTTCTACGACGACCGCGCTCCGGATCCCGAGCCGCTGACCGGCGTGGGCATGACGACCGTGATCGTGCCGACCGGCGCCGCCCCTGCCGAACGCACGCTGGCGCTGGTCGACGGCGAGCGGCGTTGGTCGTGGTCCGGCGAGCCCGAGTAGTACCGACCCCGGGCAATTCTCTGGTCTCGACCGGGTTCGCCGTGGCTCCGCCGTGCCAGGATGACCGGATGGATTTCGATCACCGCCGCGTCGCGCTGATCCTCGCGCGCGCGCGGGCGGTCAACGGCCTCGTACTCCTCGTGCTGCCCGGCCTGGTCGGTCGGGTGCTCTTCGGCCGCGCGGGGGCACAGCCGACGACGCGCGCGTTGCTGCGGATCGTCGGAGTTCGCGATCTCGTGCTCGGCGTCGGCGCGATCACCACGCTGAAGGAAGGCACGATGGACGCGGAGTGGGTCGGGATGGGCGCGGTCGCGGACGCGGTCGACGGTGTCGTCAGCCTCGTGACTCCGGGCCTCCTCCTGCGGTCCCGAGTCGTCTCGTTCGCCGGTGGTGGCGCGGCGGCAATCGGTCTGCTCGCGGCGCGCGCGCTCGCCGACGAACGCGTCCGCGCCGATTCAGAAATCGATACCTGAGAGCTCCGGTATCCACTCCCGCGAGCGGGTCACGGCCTCGCGCCAGCGTTCGCGGTCGAGAACCCGTCGGGGCTCCACACGCAGGCGCGGATTCCATGTGCGCGCGAGATCGTCGACGGAAGCGTGATGGCCGATCGCGAGCGCGGCCATGAGTGCCGCGCCGCGCGAGGTCGCTTCGCGCATCGGCGAGATCTCGACCGGGCGTTGCGACGCGTCGGCGAGCGCCTGTACAAACGTCTCGTTGTCGGTCATGCCGCCGTCGACCCGTAGCGCCGGAATCTCGACGCCACTGTCGGCGACCGCGGACTCGACGAGATCGGCGCCTCGATGCGCGACGCCTTCGAGGACGGCTCGGACCACCTCGGGCCGCCCAGTACCCCGGGTGAGTCCGAAGAGCGCGCCGCGCGCGCCGTAGTCCCACGCGGGCGTACCGAGGCCGAGCAACGCGGGTACGTACACGACACCGCCGGTGTCGTCGCAACGGGCGGCGATCTCGTCCGACTCGTCGGAGCTCGCGATCAGGCCGAGATCGTCGCGCAACCACTGCACGTTGGTTCCTGCCGCGAGCATGACAGCCTCGATGCCCCAGGCGATGTGGCCTCGCTCGCGCCAAGCGACGATCGGGAACGTTCCGGCCGCACCACGCTGCGCGAAGTCCGGCCGTTGATCGCCGAGCACGAGGTCGAGCATGCCCCCCGTACCGAAGGTGATCTTGGCGTCGCCGGGACGGACGCAACCCTGCCCGATCAGCGACGCCTGCTGATCGCCGATGAGTGCCGAGATCGGTGGCGCTCCGGGCAGCGCCGCCGCGGCTCCGGCCACGCCGGTCGAGTCGACGATCACCGGCATGATCTCCGGCGGGATGCCGAGTATGCGAAGGACCTCCGCGTCCCACGTCGACGGGTCGCGCGAGGGTACGAGACCGGTGACCGCCGCGTTGGTGGCATCGGTGACGTGCAGGGTCCCACCCGAGAGCGCCCACGCGATCCACGTCTCGACGGTCCCGAAGCAAAGCTCGGTGCGTGCGGCGTCGGGCAGCTGCTCGAGGAGCCATTGCAACTTCGTCGCGGATTGGTTCGGCGCCGACCGCACGCCCTGCGCGCGCAGCGCAAGGCACGCGCCGATCGTCCGCAGGTCCTGCCAGCCGAGTCCCGGGCCGACGGGCTCGCCCGTCGCGCGGTCCCAGAGCACGGTCGAACCCCGCTGGTTCGAGATGCCTACCGCGTCGACGGGTCCCGCGACCTGCAGCTCGGCCGCGGCCAGCTCGACGCAAGCATCGGCCATCGCGCGCGCGTCGAACTGCACCAGACCGTCGGCGGGCGAGTCGGGCAGCAGCTCCAGTTCGGTGAAGTGGGTCACCTCGCCGGTGGCCTCGAAGATGCCGACTCGGATACTGCTCGTGCCGACGTCGACGACGAGAACTCGGCCGGTGCTCACGGCCATGCGAGATCGCCGAACGGGTTGCGGAGTCCGAGCTTCCCCGGATTGAGGATGCCGTTCGGATCGAGCGCGTCCTTGACCGACTGCAGTACCCCATGACCGGTGCCGAGCGCGCGGGCGACGAACCGCGCCCGGTTCAGGCCGACGCCGTGATGATGCGAAAGCGACGCGCCCGCGGTCAGGACGGCGTCCTGGCCCGCGTCCCATACCGCTCGGTAGTACTCCTCGCGTGCATCTTCCGGCGGCCGGCCTGCGAAGGTGAAATAGAGGCACCCGCCGTCGAGGTAGGAGTGACTTTGATGGGCCGACGCGGCCACCGTGTGCTGCACGCCGCGGATCGCCGCGATCGCGCGTGCGTACACGTCGGGCAGCACGCGCCACGGCCCGGCCACTTCCATCGTGTCGACCACGAACCCGCGCGAGATCAAGGCTTCGAGCGCGGAGACATCGTTGCGATGCCCAAGCCACTGCTCCACGTACTCCAAGTCGGCGCGCTCCGCGCCGGAGCATTCGTCGTCGACGATCCGGCGCGTCGCCTCGGTGACGTGCGCGTCGCCCTCGTCGAGCATGAGCATGAGGTTCACCGCGCCGGTGTGATAGCTGCGGTCGGCTTCCGTGGCGTCGTAGAGGCGCAGGACCGCGGGAGTCGCACCTCGCTGCACGATGCGGCGCATCGCGTCGAGCCCGGCCGGAAACGTTGCGAACACGTACGCGCCGCGCACCTCCGACTCGGGCAGCCGGTGCGCGCGCAGCCGTGAGCCGACGACGATCCCGAGCGTGCCTTCCGAGCCGAGGAGCAGTTGTGTGAGGTCGGGGCCGACTGCGGCGCGGGGCGCGCCGCCCGTGTGCACGAGCGTGCCGTCGGCCAGCACGACGTCGAGACCCTCGACGATGTCCTCGATCTTGCCGTATCGCGTCGACAACTGACCGGCGCCCCGGCACGCGATCCAACCACCGACCGTTGACAGCGCCATCGACTGGGGCCAGTGCCCGCAGGTCACACCGTGGGTCGCGCGTAGCTCGTCCTCGAAGATGTCTCCGAACGTTCCCGCGCGCACGTCGACGAGCAGCGACTCCCGGTCGACGCCGACGATGCCGGTCAGCGCCGTGAGATCGAGCAGGACGCCGCCGAAGACGGGCACACTCGCGCCGCACACGCCGCTGCGTCCCGCCGCGGCGGTGACGGGGACGCCCGCCTCGTTACAAATGCGCAGCACGGCTCGGACCTGGTCCGTGTCGTGCGGCTTCACCACCAGGGCCGCGCGTGCGGCGACCTGAGAGTCGAGGGCCCAGATCATCGCGAGCGGCCACCAGTCGCGACTCGCCTCGGCGACGACCTCGGCGCGTTCGTCGACGACCGCTCCGGTGCCGCGTAGGCGCTCGCGCGTACCGCCGTCGACGTCGACGCGCGCGGTTCTCAGGTGGTCGAGGATCCCTTCGCTACCGAACGCGATCGGAGGAGTCGGGGTGCCCCGGTTCGTTTGCACCCGGGGAGACTACGGAATCAGCCGGGTGGTTGCGACAGGGCGTCGAGCGCCGTCTCCGGGAGCCCGCCCGCCTGCCTCTCCGCCGCGATCACGCCGCGGTAACGCGCGACCTGGCCCGCGCGCTCCGCCTCCGACCAACCGAGCTCACGTGCGAGCAACGACGCGACGTCGTCGGCGACCGCCGCGGACGCGTCCCGCGCCAGGAGCCGTGCGCGCGTGCGCCGCGACAGGACGTCGTCGACGCTCATTGCCATTTCGGCGCGGGCCGCGTACACGACCTCGGCGCGCGAGTAAGGGAGCGATTCGATCAGTGTCCGCGAGAGCGTCGCGTCGGAGTGCTCGAGCGCGGCTACCGCGAGGCCGTCGGATCCGTATCGCTCCGCGAGGTTCCGCGGGATCCCCGGCGAGTCCCAACCATCGGCTCCTTGCAGCGCGATGCGTTTGGTGCGGCTGCCGCCGCCCCGCCCGAGGAGGTCGACGACCTCGTCGACCGCGTCGGCGGCCATCCGGCGATACGTCGTGAGCTTTCCGCCCGTGACCGTGACGACGCCCGCCGGCGAACGGTGCACCGAGTGGCGGCGCGAGAGGTCGGCGGTTCGTTCGCTCTTTGCCGCCGCGACGAGCGGGCGCAGACCGGCCCAGGTTCCGACGATGTCGGCCTCGGTGATCCGGGTGGTCGACGCGCCGTTGATCGCGCGCAACAGGTACTCGACGTCGGCGGCCGTGATCTGCGGATCGTCCACGGGTCCGTCGTAGTCGGTGTCGGTGGTGCCGATGTACGTGAAGCGGTGGGGCCCGCCTTCGCCGCCCCACGGGACGACGAAAACGGATCGGCGATCCTTGGGAACCGGGATGACCACCGCGATCTCGTTGCGTACGAGCTCCCATGGAACCGTGATGTGGATGCCCTTCGCGGGACGGATCGTCGTCGTGTGATCCTCGTCGTCGAGCGCGCGGATCTCGTCGGACCACACACCCGTTGCGTTGACCACCGTGCGGGTCTGCACCTCGATCTCGTCGCCGTCGAGCCGGACCCGCGCACCGCGCACGCGTTCGCCCGCGTCCTTGACGATGCCGGTGAGCGCCGCGTAGTTGACGACGGCCGCTCCGAAGCTCGCGGCGGTCTTCGCGACGGTGAGCGTGAGCCGGGCGTCGTCGGCCTGCGCGTCGTAGTAGATGTACGAGGCGGCGATGTTGTCGGCGGGCAGCGTCGGCATGTAGCGCAGTGCGTCTTCCTTGCTGACGCGCTTGTGCAGCTTGCCGATGCGGAGCCCGCCGGTGAGGTCGTACGCCCACATCGTGGCGCCGAGGAGGCGCGCGATACGGCGGGGGAGCAGGCCGTCCTTCGTGAACACCGGCAGCAGGAAGGGCAGGACCCGCACGAGGTGCGGAGCCGTCCGGCGTAGGATCTGCCGTTCGGCGAGGGCCTCGTAGACGAGGCCGACCTCCTTTTGCTGCAAGTAGCGGATCCCACCGTGCACGAGCTTCGACGACTTCGACGACGTTCCCGACGCGAAGTCGCCTTTTTCGACGAGCGCCGTGCGCAACCCGCGTGAGACGGCGTCGAGCGCCACGCCCGTGCCCGTGATTCCGCCGCCGACGACGAGCACATCGAAGGACTCGCTCGAGAGCCGGCGGATGTTCGCAGCGCGGTCGAACGTCACCGCGCCAGGCTAGTTGGCCCCTCGCGCGAACCGATGCGAACGCAGCGTGTTCAGATGACTGTTCCCGGCGTGTCGTCGTCGCGTACGACCGGCAGCCCTTGCGCCGCCCAGGCCTTCATGCCGCCGGCCAGGTTCACCGCGTCGAAGCCCCACTGCACGAGTTGCTCGGTCGCCTTGGCCGAGCGGACGCCCGAGCGGCAAACGCAGACGATGCGCCGGTTGATCGGGATCTGGAAGCGCGCCGATTCGAGTTGCCCGAGCGGTACCCATTGCGCTCCGGGCGCGTGACCGGCCTCCCACTCGTCGGTCTCGCGCACGTCGAGCAGAATGTTCTGCGCGCGGCCCGCGCTTGCTTCGTCGGCCTCGACCTCCTGGATGCGTTGCCCTTGCCACATGCTCATGCCAGCGCCTCCTCGGCAACATTGCGCAACAACTTGTAATCGGCTTTGCCCGCGGGCGACCGCTGGAGCGAATCGACGCCGACGAAGTGCTTCGGCACCTTGTATCCGGCGAGCACGGTACGGCAGTGCTCGGCGAGCTCACCGCCGTCGATCGCATCGGGGCCCGCGGCCTGTACGAGCGCGACGACCATCTCGCCCCACCGATCGTCGGCGACGCCGACGACGACACAGTCGAACACCGTGGGATGTGACCGCAACGCGAGCTCGACCTCTTCCGGATACACCTTCTCGCCACCGGTGTTGATGCAGGCCGACCCACGACCGAGCAGCGTGATGGTCCCGTCGGCCCCGACAGTGGCGTAGTCGCCGGGGATGGAATAGCGGCGGCCGCCGACGGTACGGAACGTCGTCGCCGTCTTGTCGGCGTCCTTGTAGTAGCCGAGGGGGATCGGTCCGCCGACACCGAGCATGCCGACGCGCTCGTCGCCGGGGTGCACGACGTCGCCATCGTCGCTCACGACCACCAGCCGTTCGCTCGCCTTGAAACGCGCGGGCGCGATGTCGTCGGATGCCCGGGTCTCCGTGCGCGTCATGACGCCTTCCGATGCGCCGAGCGAGTCGATCAGGGTGACGTTCGGGAGGAGCGCGAGCAGGCCGCGCTTGGTCTCGGGACTCCACGTGACGCCGGACGACGTGATCGCGCGCAACGACGACAGGTCCCAGCGGTGGGGTTCGGCGTCGAGCGCGGCGAGAAGCGGGCGGGCGAACGCGTCGCCGACGATCGTGCACACCTGTACCCGCTCGCGCTCGATCGCGCTCCACACCGCCTCGGAATCGAGGCGCGCGTCGTCGAGGAGCACGACGGTGCCGCCGCCCGAGAGCGTCGACAGCGTGATGAAGAGGCCGGTCCCGTGCATCAGCGGGCACGCGGGCAGGAGTGTCGCCGCGCGTTTGCCCTCGTTGATCGACGCGGCGACGTCGGGCGGCTCGGTACCGGGCCGGGCCATCTGCCACAGCGACACGTAGAGGTCGTCGCTGCGCCACATCACCGCCTTCGGTGAGCCCGTCGTGCCGCCCGTGTAGATGAAGATGAGATCGTCGCCTTCGGGATCGCGTGTCGTCGCGGGCCGGCTCGTGTCGGCGTTTGCCAAGGCCGCGTCGAAGTCGAGCGCGCCGTCGACCTCGCCGGACGCGGCTCCGGCGGCCGCGCGGCCGTGCGCGACCTGCAACAGCGTTCGCGGGCGGCGCGCGAGGGGGAGGGCGGCGAGCGCGTCTGCGACGGTCGCCGCGAAGTCGGCGTGGAACACGAGCGCGGACGCGTCGGAGTTGTCGAGCAGGAAGGCGAGCTCGGCGCCGACGTAGCGGTAGTTCACGTTCACGGGGACGGCCCCGAGCTTCTGCGTGCCGAAGAACGCTTCCAGGTACTCGGGCGCGTTCACGCACATGATGGCGACCTTGTCGTCGGGGCCGACGCCGGCGTCGCGCAGCACGACGGCGAGACGCTCGGCGCGCTCGTCGAAATCGCCGAACGTCACGCGGCTGTCGCCGCACACGAGGGCGATGCGCTCGGGCGCGAGGGCCGCGACCGTCTGCCACGCGCGTGCGAAGGAATGGTTCACGTCGTGCAGGCTAGGGGTCGCGTGGCGCGCCGCCCGCTTCGGGGCCGGCCGGTCCGCCGCCTCAGGTCATGCCGGGGATCATGCCGGCGAAGTCGAAGTCGCGGCCGGCCGCGTTGTCGAACACGTTGGTGCCGTACGCGGCACCTCGCGCCTCGATCGTGTGCACACCGTCACCGAGGCTGATGGCCACGTGCCCGTCGGCGGGGATGTCGCCGAGGTTCTTCGGCTCGTGCGAGAAGTGAAAGAGCAACGCGCCCGGAGTGTGCAACGCCTGTTGCACAGTCATCGTGTCTCCGTGGTCGCGGATGTAAAGGTACTGCGCGGTCGCGCCGTCGGGAATTGTCACCCCGACCCGAGCCGCCGCCCACTTGGTCAGCTCGGAACAGTCGAATGCCTTCGGGTTCGGGTCCGTCGGCGACGCGGTCGCGCCGTACACGTACGGCTTGCCCTGCTCCTGCAACGCGGTCGTGAGGAACGACTGTGCGAGCGTGTTGCCCGTGGGTGCGAGCAGGCTTGCGGTGTCAGCTCCCGTGATGCCGGCGCTCG
>DATJAA010000211.1:0-6867 GCA_035516815.1 Acidimicrobiia bacterium
GGAGGCGGGCCGCGATCTGCTCCGGCCCGCGTGCTACGTCGTCGGCCGGCGTCGGCATGTCGGTGTATTCGCCGTCGTCGGCGAACGCGGCGCCCACGGCTTCGAAGTCGCGGTTGTAGAGATCGACCCAGAGCTTCTCTACGATCTCGCGGTTGCTCACACCGTGCTCCGGAGCAATGGGCGGCTCGCGGTGAAATGCACCGGCATCGATTCCAATCCACTGATGAAATTCGCGCGCCGCCGGGGGAGATCCGCGGGATCGGCCGCGAGCTCGAGATCGGGCATTCGCTCCAGGAGTTGCTCGAACATGACCTTCAGCTCGAGCCGGGCGAGTGCCTGCCCGAGGCAGAAGTGCGCGCCGAAGCCGAACGCGAGGTGCTCGTTCGGTGTGCGCTCGACATCGAATCGGAACGGGTCGTCGAACCGGGTCGCGTCGCGATTCGCCGACTCGAAGAGCAACATGCACTTCTGCCCTTCCTGCATCTCCTGGCCCAGGAACTCGGTGTCGCGGGTGACGGTACGGCACATGTTCTTGATCGGCGTCACCCAGCGGAGCATCTCCTCCACGGCGACGCTGATCTTCGCGGGTTCGTCGACGAGCGCCTGCCGTTGGTCGGGATGGAGCAGCAGCTGCTCGGTTCCACCGCTGATGACGTGCCGGGTCGTCTCGTCGCCGCCGACGAGGATGAGGAGCGACTCGTGCAGCACGTCGTCGGGACTCAGCCGGTCGCCGTCGACCTCGGCGTGGACGAGCACACTCATCAGGTCGTCGGTCGGTTGCTCCTGGCGCTGCGCGACCGCGTGCGTGCAGAACGCGCTGTAGCCGTCCATCGCCTGCATCGCCTTGAGCCACTGCTCTTCGGTCGCGTTCCCGCTCTGCGCACTGACCATGTCGTCCGACCACCGGAGTAGATCGCTCCGATCGTCGGCCTCGACACCGAGCATGTCTCCGATGAGGATCATGGGCAGCGGGGCGGCGATGTCGCGGACGAAGTCGCATTCTCCGCGCTCGCACACGGTGTCGATGATCGCGTCGCACACGTCGCGGATCTTCTGCTCGCTGTCACGGACGCGCCGGGGCGTGAATCCCTTGTTCACGAGTTTGCGGCGCTTCCAGTGCTCGGGATCGTCCATGTCGATCATCATCGGGATCGGCCCGCTGTCGGGCCGGATGCCGCCTGCGTTCGAGAAGCGTGCCGGGTCCTTCTCCATCGCGAGCAGGGCGTCGTACGACGCGATTCCCCACACGCCGTTCTTGGCGTCGAAGTAGACGGGCGCGTGCTCGCGCATCCACATGTACTTCTCATGAGGCTCGTCGACGTAGAAGCTCCCGTCGAGGAGATCGATGTCGTCGCGAGTCGGGTGCGTCGCCATGTCCCTACTTTGCCATGCCGCTACTTCGGCGGCATCCGGATCCCCGCATCCATGCGGATGACCTCGCCGTTCAAGTAGCGATTGCCCACGATCTCCATCGCCAAAGAAGCGAAATCGTCGGGAACGCCGAGTCGCTTCGGGAACAGCACCGACTCCGCGAGCGCGTCCCGCGCGTCGGCCGGCAGGCCCCCGAGGAGAGGGGTGTCGACCAGCCCGGGCGCCACGGTGCAGACACGTATCCCGACCGCGGCGAGGTCGCGCGCGGCGGTCAGGGTGAGCGCGACCACGCCGCCCTTCGACGCGGAGTACGCCGCCTGCCCGATCTGGCCGTCATAGGCGGCGATCGACGCGGTGTTGACGATAACGCCGCGCTCGCCGCCGTCGTCGGGATCGTTCCGGGCCATGCCCGCGGCCGCGAGCCGCAACACGTTGAAGGTTCCGACCAGGTTGATGTCGAGCACCTTGCGGAAGGTGTCGAGCGAGTGCGGCGCGCCGGATCGGTTCAGCGTGCGCTCGGCCCACCCGATGCCGGCACAGTGGATGCACGTCCGCAACGGGCCGATCTCGGTTGCCTTCTCGACCGCGGCGCTCACGCCGTTCTCGTCGGTCACATCGGCCGCGGCGAAGGCTCCGCCCAGCTCGGCGGCGACCTGCTCGCCCTTGACCTGATCGCGGTCGGCGATCACGACCGTGGCGCCGGCCGAGGCCAGTCGCCGGGCAGTCGCTTCGCCCATGCCCGAGGCGCCGCCGGTGACGAGTGCGGTCGATCCCACGAGTGAACTGAAGGTCTGCATGGCGCAGGACCATACGGCAGCGGGGAATCCCCGGCTTCATCCGCGGGTTCGAAATGCCGTGGCCCCCGCCGTTCCGTCCTGTGCCGAGGTGCTCGCAGCCATCGATTGGTATGCGGATTGCGAGTGCGACGTCGAGACGATGCTCGTCATCGCGACCCATATCGACGCCTGCGGTGAGTGCCGCCGGGAGCTGTTGCAGGTGCGCTGGCTCAAGTCGGCTGTCCGCCGGTGCGGCGGCGCGCCAGAATCGCGGTCGTGGCCCTGATCTCTTATTCACAGCGATTGCGCGACCATGCCGCGGCCGATCCCGACCATCTCGCCCTGACCCACGAGCGGCAGACGCTGACACGTCGCGAGCTCGAGTCGATCGCGAATCGCACGGCGCGCGCGCTGGCTGCCAAAGGGGTGGTGGAGGACGACTTCGTCACGATCGCGCTCCCGAACGGCACCCCGTTTGTTGCGGCCGTGATCGCCTGCTGGAAGCTGGGCGCGGTTCCGCAACCGGTCTCGGCCCGTCTCCCGCCGCGTGAGCTCGAAGCGATCGTCGACCTCGCCCGGCCGCGCGTCGTCGTCGACGGTCAACTCGACCTCGACGGTTTCGACGACGGCCCCTTGCCCGACGCCGTCTCCAACCCCTACAAGGCCATGACGTCAGGGGGCTCGACCGGACGGCCGAAGCTGATTCTCGCCAACCAGGCGAGCCTCATCGATCCCGACGCGCCGCCGCTGCTGCGCATGCAGCTGAACGGAACGCACATCATGCCGGGTCCGCTCTACCACAACGGTCCGTTCGTGTGGACCTTCACCGCGCTGCTTGCCGGCAACCACGTCGTTCTCGGCGGCAAGTTCGACGCCGAGAACACGCTGCGCCTGGTCGACACCTATCGCCCGGATTCGATGTATGTCGTGCCGACGATGATGGCGCGCATCTCGAAGCTTCCAGCCGAGGTGCGCGACGGGTACGACGTGTCGTCGCTGCGAACGGTGTGGCACCTCGCGGCGCCGTGCCCGCCCTGGTTGAAGGAGGAGTGGATCGGCTGGTTCGGCGCCGACGCGATCTGGGAGTTGTACGGCGGGACGGAGGCGCAGGCGGCCACCATCATCACGGGTGGGGAATGGCTCGAGCATCGCGGTTCGGTCGGTCGGGTGAACGTCAACAACTTCCGGGTGCTGCGCGCCGATGGCACCGACGCGGACCCGGGTGAGGTCGGCGAGGTGTTCATGCGACCGTCGGAGGACGAGAGCGTCCGCACATATCGCTACATCGGCGCCGAGGCGCGGCGCATCGACGGTGGCTGGGAATCCCTCGGAGACATGGGTGCCATCGACGCCGACGGGTACTTGTATCTGAGCGACCGCCAGACCGACATGATTCTCGCGGGCGGGGCGAACATCTACCCCGCCGAGATCGAGTCCGCGCTCGACGAGCACGCGCGCGTCCGTTCCTGTGCCGTCATCGGGTTGCCCGATGACGATCTGGGCAACTCGGTCCACGCGATCATCCAGACCGACGACGGTACGCCGATCGATCTCGACGACCTCCGGACGCATCTCGGCGAACGACTCGTCCGCTACAAGGTCCCGCGCACCTTCGAGTTCACCACCGAACCCCTGCGGGACGACGCCGGCAAGGTACGGCGGTCGGCGCTCCGTGACGAACGGATCGGTACCGGCTGATTGCGAGCCCGCCGCCGCTCGACTAGAATGGCGTTCTAGATTCGGTCGGCTTGACGCGTCGCCGGCATCGTCGCCGGCATCACGCGGAGCGTTTTCCAAGCGGAGGTCGCCATGGGCACCGTCGAGTTCGACGTCTTCGACGCCGACAACCACTACTACGAGGCGACCGACGCCTTCATCCGCCATCTCCCGAAGCACCGGTCGAAGCTCGTGCAGTGGGCCGAGATCGACGGCAAGCAGCGGATGATCGTCGACAACAAGATCTTCCGCTTCATCCCGAATCCCACCTTCGACCCGGTTGCGCGGCCCGGATGTCTCGACGAGTACTTCCGGGGCAAGCAGGCCGGCGACGACATCCGTGCCGCGTTCGGTGCGCTCGAGCCGATCAGTCCCGCGTATCGCGACCCGGCCGCGCGCGTGAAGCTGATGGACGCGCAGGGAATGCAGGGCTGCTTCCTCTTCCCGACGCTCGGTGTGGGCGTCGAGGAGGTGCTGCTGCACGACCCCGGCGCGCTGCACGACGTCTTCCACGCCTTCAACGTGTGGATGCACGACGACTGGACCTTCAACTACTCCGACCGTATCTATGCCGCTCCGTACATCGCATTGCAGGATCCTGATCGCGCCGTGCAGGAGGTCGAGTACGCGCTCGAGCAGGGCGCGCACGTCGTTGTCATGCGTTCCGGACCGGTGCGCGGTCCCGGCTTCTCCCGCAGCCCGGGCGACCCGGTGTACGACGCGATGTGGGCACGCCTGGCGGAGGCCGGTGTGCTGGTGGCGTATCACTCGGGCGACGCCGGCTACAACCGGTATGCCGACGAGTGGGGCGGCGGCGGCGACTTCCAAGCCTTCCGCAACGATCCGTTCCGCAACGTCACGGGAGGGCACCGGCCCATCTACGACACCATCGCCGCGTTCGCGTGCCACGGCATCCTCCGCCGCCATCCGAACCTGCGCGTCGCGACCATAGAGAGCGGCTCCGAGTGGGTTGCGTTGCTCCTGAAGGCGCTGAAGAAGTCGTACGGGCAGATCCCGGCGGCGTACGACCACGTCGACCCCGTCGAGCAGGTGCAGCGGCACGTGTGGGTCTCGCCGTACTACGAGGACGATCTCTCGCAGCTGCGCGACGAGCTGGGTGCGACCCAGATGATCTTCGGCTCCGACTTCCCGCACGCCGAGGGCCTCGCCGATCCGAAGTCGTTCGTCGACGATCTGCCGAACTTCTCGGACGCGGAGATCAAGCTGGTGATGCGCGAGAACGCGCTGGCGCTCGCGCAGCCCCGGGCCTGAGTCCGTTCAGGGCTTTTTGACGGCCACGACGAGATCGCGAGTGATCGCGTGGTCGACGCGGTGCTCGAATACCGCATCGGTCTCGTGCTCGGCCAGGCCGTGGCCGGCCAGGAGATCGACGAGCGTTCCGCGCGGCAAGGTCTTCGTGTTCCAGGACAGACCTATTGCCGCCCCCGGTTTCATCGCGCCGACCCATCCGCGCAGCGCGCCCGCGACGAGATTGTCCGGGCGCCGCGCGACCGCGCCGGGACGCGCCCGGCTCGCGTGCTGCACGCCGTAGGGGAGATCTGCGATCACGGCGTCGAACACGGGCTTTCGGTAGTAGTCACCGGCATGCGTGGTGTCGTCGTTCACGAAGCGGACGCGCCGCACATCGTCGGCCTTGTACTCGTCCTTGTCGCGGGCGAACACGATCTCGAACCGGCGACCGACGACCTTGGCGTCGCGACGCACCGGCATGGTCTGCACCTGATGCTTGTACCGCTTGTCCTTCAGCCAGGTCGCGAGGAACAACTTGTACGCGTCGTACGCGGCGCGGTCGACCTCGATGCCGTCGACATCGAATCCGTACACGAGTCCCTGGTTCAGCGACGTCCCGCGCCCGCAGACCGGGTCCAGAATCCGGAGACGGCGGGCGGGCCACTCTGCGCCGACGGCCGAGGCGGCCAGCGTGAGGTTGAGGAGCAGCTTCGTGAACTGTTCGTTCGTCTTGCCCTTGTAGCGCTGGATCGTGAGCAGGTCGTCGTCGAGGTAGGCGACGGGTGCGACCGTGATCGGGAGCATGCGTTGGTCGTCGAACAGGCGAAAGAGCGCGAAGGCCGACGACAGGTTCGAGAGGTGCACGATGTCGCGTTGCGTCAACGGCGGGCCCGTCTCGAACCTCACGTAACCGACACCGCCGAGAGTCGTCGGCTCGATGTTGCGTAGCGAGCCGCCGAGCGATGTTTCGTTGACGACCGAGAGCTCGGAGGTGTTCAGCGCGGCCGCGCCCTTGCTGTACAGGCGATTCGTCGCCGGACGGAGCAACAGCGCGTACGCGGGCACGGGCGGTCACGGTATCGGGGGTCGGCGACGCCGGCCGGGCTGCCTAGGCTCCCGGCCGTGAGCCGCATGATCTTCCACATCACGACCACGCCCGAGTGGGACCGTGCTCGCCGCGACGGCGCGTATCGCGCCGAGAGCTTAGACGCCGAGGGTTTCATCCACTGTTCGTTGCCCACACAGGTGAATCACGTCGCCGACTGGTTCTACCGCGAGATCCCCGATCTCGTGTTGCTGTGCATCGATCCCGAGGAGCTGACGAGCGAGTTGCGCTATGAGCCGTCGGCGGACGCGTTTGCGGGGGAGTTCCCGCACGTCTACGGCCCCATCGATCTCGAGGCGGTTGTCGCGGCCATGCCGTGGGCGGCGGGCGAGAACGGTTTCGCGCTGCCCGATCACGTCCACGATCTCCTCGACGGCTGAGGTTCGTTGGCCGTCGCGGGGCCGAGCGTGGCAAACCATGGCGCTCGTCGGCGCGTTGGTGCTTCTCGATCCCATCGGTGTTCGGGGCCCGGTCTGCGGCCGGTCGGCGCGACGACACCGAACGGCCGGCGTGATCTGTTCGTCGTCGGCGCGCACTCAGGTCTCTGTGGCCGTCGCGCCGGAGTCGCCGGCTCGCCGCGCCGCGGTCCCATCGGCCATGATTCCCTTGTCGCGGCGGCGAAGGCGAGCAGCAGTGCGCGGATGGATG
>DATJAA010000212.1:0-3407 GCA_035516815.1 Acidimicrobiia bacterium
TGACCCACGCCACGTGCGTAGCGGGCGTGACGGTCGCGACACCCGAACGGCCGGCGACCGTCACGAAATCCCGGCCGACGAAGAGCGTGCCCTCGATCCCCTCGGGATACAACGCGGTCCCGATGATCACGTTCTCCTGCGTGTCGCGCGCCAGCAACGCATCGTGAAAGCCGCGACGCATGACGGATCGCGTCCCGCCGCTCGTCGCGTGCTCGACGAGCTCGAAGCCGATCGGGACATCCGGCCCGATGTGGATCTCGACGCGGCCGAACGGGCATCGCAACGCCACGAGGTCGGGACCGACCTCCTCCACGAGGCCGACGAACCGCCGCGCCGGCAACGAGACCGCGATCCGATCGCCGGCATGCATGCGATCGCACAGCCAATCGCAAAGGCCGCGCGTGTGCCGCCAGTACGCGGCCGCGTCGGCCGCCGCGGCTTCCTGCTCCTCACGCCATGCGGCGCGCATCCCGCCCGCGACCGCGGCCAGATCGGGATGGTCGCCCCGCCCCGCTTCGTCGTTCGGACCGTTCGACCGCGGCATCATCCCGCAGCGGCCGCGGCCCGGTACTTCGAGGTCGAGTGCTCGGGATCCTTGTCGAAGCGCGGGATCACCTCGTCTCCGAAGAGCGTGACCGTGCGCTCCAGCAGCTCATGCGGGTAGATGCTGCCCGACGGTCCCATGATCAGTTGGTCGACGCCGATGTCGACCCACTTCTGGATTCCGTCCGCGCAGTCGTCGGGCGTGCCCACGATCGCACCGCCGCTCCGGAAACCCTTCTCGATCGTCTCGGGGGTCGGGTCGGGGATCTCGGTAGGCCATTCGGGGACGAACGGCGGCTTGGGGAAAGTGTCGAGGTAGTGGAACACGAGCGTCTGCTGGCGGCCGTTGCCGGAATGCGCCATGTAGTTGCGCGCCTCGTCGCGATCCTCGAGGCACATGAAGCTCGTCGTGATCGCGATGTTGTCGTTGATGTATTCGCCGACGGGCTCGGCATTCACGATGTGCTTCTTGTAGGTCTCGACTAGGGGAGCCATCTTCTCGGGAGTTCCGCCGGTAAAACAGATCACACCAATGCCCATGCGTGCCGCACGCTCGAACGTCTCCGGGTTCCCGGCCGCGACCCACAGCGGTGGGTGCGGCTTGACGAACGGCTTCGGCAGGACGTTGCGTTCCGGCATCGAGAAGAACTTGCCGTCGTAGGAGTACGGCTCGTCGCGCCACATACGCACGATCTCGCGGATCGCCTCGTCGTACATGTCGCGCGTGATCTCGGGATCGGTGATACCGAAGCCGCCCATCTCGGTGGTGGAGCTCCCGCGGCCGGTTCCGAACTCGAAGCGACCGTTGGAGACGATGTCCATCATCGCGACCCGCTCGGCGACGCGTGCGGGGTGGTTCACGGGCGGCGTGACGTTGATGATCCCCGACGCGACGTGGATGCTCTGTGTCCGCGCCAGCACCCAGGCCATCAGGGTCTCGCTCGCCGATATGTGCGAGTACTCCTTCAGGAAGTGATGCTCGGTGAACCAGGCGTACTTCCAGTTGTGGCGATCGCCGACCTCGCAGAGGGTGACCTCGCTCATCAGCCGGTCGCGCTCCGCGTTGGGATTCTTCGCCGCAAGATCCTTGTGGACGAAACCGCCCTGGAACAGGCCGAATTCCATGATGTGCAGTTCCTCCCGGTCGAGCCCGAGGCCCATCGCCTTTTTAGAACGTGTTCTAAATCCTAGGGCGTGAGCCTCACCGTGTCCAACGGTGGGTGCAACACCGGCTTCTCCGAGCGCGGCCTCCGCGTGTCTGTCTCACCCCGACGGTACGGTCGCTCCATGAGCTCGAATGCGGGGGAACAGGGCGGCGGCGTCGGTCGCGTCCTCGGTACCGACGACGCGACCCCCCTCACCTTCTGGGTCGCGCTCGCACCCGACCAGTACCTCCAGCTCGACGACGTGGTCCTGTGCGAGCGCGCGCTACCCGGCCGCGACGAGCCGGTGCGGATGTCGGGCGTGGTCACGCAGGTGCGCGCCCGCCACGAAGGCGCCCGTTTCGATTCCGACGTCTTCCTCATCGAAGACGGCGTACTGCCCGCACAGGCAATCGAGGCAGCCGAGGTCACGACGACGCGCGTCGAGCCGGAGGTCTACGTCCCGCCGACGCCGGGCACGGAGGTGCGCCGCGCCGCCGGCGCAGAGCGCGACCAGGCCCTCTTCTTCGACCAGATGGAAAAACGTTTGCCGATCGGACTCGGTCGCGACGGCGCCGCGCTGTACGCCAACCTCGAGTTCATCGACGGTACGCGCGGTGCGCACATCAACATCTCGGGCATCAGCGGCGTTGCCACGAAGACCACTTACGCCACGTTCCTGCTCTATTCGCTCTTCAACTCGGGTGTGCTCGGAGAGGAGGCGACCAACACGCACGCGCTCATCTTCAACGTGAAGGGCGAAGACCTCCTCTTCCTCGACCACGACAATGCCCGGCTCGACGACACACAGCGCGACCACTACCGCACTCTGGGGCTCGTGCCGGGCGCGTTCAAGCAGGTCGACGTGTACGCGCCGCCCCGCAAGGGCGATCCGAGCGCCGGTCCCGACGTCGCCACCCGTTCGCAAGGTGTCCACAGCTTCTACTGGACGATCGCGGAGTTCATCCAAGACGACCTGCTGCCGTTCGCGTTCGCCGACGCCGAGGACGACCGCCAGCAATACACGATGGTCGTACACAACGTGGCGGCCGCGTTGCGCCGCAACGGCGAGCCCGCCGACGACGGCGCCTGGCGCCTGTGCTCGGGTCCTGTGATCCGCACCTACCGGGAGCTCGTCGATCACGTCATCGCGCAGGTCACCGACGACACGACTCGCGTCGAGTGGGCCGGCGCAGCCACGGGCATGGGCACGATCAACGCGTTCGTCCGGAGGCTGCTCTCGTCGCAACGGTCACTCGAGCGGGTGGTGCGCGCCGACGTCCCCGAACGCGCCCGTCACCGCGTCGAGACCGACGGCGCGCAGGTCACGGTCGTCGACCTGCACAACTTGCCCGACCGGGCGAAGCGCTTCGTCGTCGGGGTGACGCTACGCCGCGCGTTCGAGCGCAAGGAGCAAGCAGGCACCGCCAAGCCGTTGTTGTTCGTCGTGCTCGACGAGCTGAACAAATACGCACCGCGTGAGGGTGAGTCGCCGATCAAGGAGATCCTCCTCGACGTCGCCGAGCGCGGGCGCTCGCTCGGCATCGTGTTGATCGGCGCGCAGCAAACCGCGAGCGAGGTCGAGCGCCGGATCATCGGAAACTCGTCGATCCGGGTCGTCGGCCGCCTCGATCCGGCCGAAGCGGCGCGTCCCGAATACGGCTTCCTTCCGACGTCGCACCAGAAGCGGGCCACGATCGCGAAGCCCGGAACGATGTTCGT
>DATJAA010000213.1:0-4209 GCA_035516815.1 Acidimicrobiia bacterium
GTAGAGCGACTCGGCCACTCTCGCGGGCACGCGATGCTCGCCGGTCTGCGTCTTCACCGTGACACCTTCGGCGTCGGCGTCGACGACGGTGGCGTCGCAACCGGGCATGAGGTGCGCGCCGGCAATGAGCACCAGCGCGTCGTCGGACATCTCCAGGCGCTCGCTCACCCTCGCGATGGTGATCGGGCCGACGTGCGCGTCGGCGAGTGCGACGGTCGGCGCGACGGGCGGCTTGCGGTGCGAACCCGGTATCGGGTTGCCGTGCGGGCAGGTCGCGGGATCGCCGAGCAGCTTCACGAGCTTCTCTTCGACGTCGGCCGAGATGGCGTGCTCCCAGCGCGCCGCTTCGGCGTGCACCTTTTCCCATTCCAGCCCGATCACGTCGACGAGCAGGCGCTCGGCCAGCCGGTGGCGCCGGACGATCGACGTTGCCAGCCCCCTTCCCTTCGTGGTGAGGCGCAGGCGCCGGTCGCCCTCGAGCTCGACCCAGCCTCCGTCGACGAGCCGGCCGACCGTCTCCGAGACGGAGGCGGCCGACAGCCCGAGGCGCTCGACCAGCCGGGCCCGCATCGGGACGATGCCCTCTTCTTCGAGGGAGAGGATCGTCTCGAGGTACTCCTCGGTCGTGTCGTGCAGCTCGGCCACAGGCCCACGTTACGGGCAAAGGGCACAGGTCGGGGTCGTTTCCTCGGCTTGCACTCGCGACCGTCGAGTGCCAACATGGGTTAGCACTCGGCTATCGTGAGTGCCAATCATCCACCCGTTCCATGCAGCCAACGCCGGCTGCTCCAGGGGGTTTCGCAAATGCCCAAGCAGATCGCCTATGACGAGCATGCCCGCCGTGCGCTCGAGGCGGGAATGAACAAGCTCGCCGACGCCGTCCGCGTCACACTCGGCCCGCGCGGCCGCAACGTCGTCCTCGAAAAGAAGTGGGGCGCACCCACGATCACCAACGACGGCGTGTCCATTGCCAAGGAGATCGACCTCGAAGATCCCTTCGAGAAGATCGGTGCCGAGCTGGTCAAGGAAGTCGCCAAGAAGACCGACGACGTCGCCGGCGACGGCACGACGACCGCGACCGTGCTCGCGTGGGCCATGGTCCGCGAAGGTCTTCGCAACGTCGCGGCCGGTGCGAACCCGATGGTGCTCAAGGGCGGCATCCAGGACGCAGTCGCGGCCGCCGTCGAAGACCTGAGGAAGCAGTCGAAGAAGGTCGACACCGACCCGGCCGCCATCGCCAACGTCGCCGCGATCTCCGCGGCCGACAAGGAGATCGGCTCGATGATCGCCGAGGCGCTCGAGAAGGTCGGTAAGGACGGCGTGATCACCGTCGAGGAGAGCCAGACCTTCGGGATGGAGCTCGACCTCGTCGAAGGTATGCGGTTCGACAAGGGTTACATCTCGCCCTACTTCGTCACCGACCCCGAGCGCATGGAAGCCGTTCTCGACGACGCACTGCTCCTGTTCGTCTCGAGCAAGATCAGCGCGGTCAAGGACCTGCTGCCCGTGCTCGAGAAGGTCATGCAGTCGGGCCGCCCGCTCGCGATCATCTCCGAGGACGTCGAAGGCGAGGCGCTCGCCACGCTCGTCGTCAACAAGATCCGCGGCACGTTCAAGTCGGTCGCCATCAAGGCTCCCGGCTTCGGCGAGCGGCGCAAGGCGATGCTGCAAGACATGGCGATCCTCACCGGCGGCCAGGTCGTCTCCGAGGAGATCGGCCTGAAGCTCGAGAACATCGGGCTCGAGCTGCTGGGCAAGGCCCGCAAGGTCGTCGTCACCAAGGACGAGACGACGATCGTCGAGGGCTCCGGTGCGAAGACCGACGTGCAGGGTCGCATTCAGCAGATCCGCAACGAGATCGACAACACCGACTCCGACTACGACCGCGAGAAGCTCCAGGAGCGTCTCGCCAAGCTGTCGGGTGGCGTCGCGATCATCAAGGTCGGCGCGGCCACCGAGGTCGAGCTCAAGGAGAAGAAGCACCGCATCGAAGACGCGGTGCAGACCACGAAGGCGGCCGTCGAAGAGGGAGTCGTGCCGGGCGGCGGTGTTGCACTGCTCCGTGCCCAGGCGAAGGTCCTCGATCTCGCCTCGACGCTCGAAGGTGACACCGCGACCGGCGCCAGGATCGTCGCCCGTGCGCTCGAAGAGCCGTTGAAGCAGATTGCGGTCAACGCCGGCATGGAGGGCGGTGTGATCGTCGAGAAGGTGAAGAACCTGAAGGGCGCGCACGGCCTGAACGCCGCCACCGGCGAGTACGAGGACCTGGTCAAGGCGGGCGTCATCGACGCCGCCAAGGTCACCCGCTCGGCGCTGCAGAACGCAGCCTCGATCGCGGCCCTCTTCCTCACCACCGAGGCGGTCGTCTCCGACAAGCCCGAGGAGAAGACCGCAGCACCGGCAGGAATGCCGGGCGGCGGCATGGGCGACATGGACTTCTAGTCCGTCCTCACGCATTCTCGTACAGGGGCGCCCTTCGGGGCGCCCCTGGCGCGTTCCGCTCGATACCGGCGGATGCCCGATCCGGACAATTGTCACGCTCAGTGAGAGAGATCGGCGCGGCAGGGCTACGATTCGCCGGGTATCGGGGGCCACGGAGGGGCGGGCATGGTGCGGTCGCGGCGTGCGCGCAACGCGTTTTTCCTGCTCGTTGCAGGCGTGTGTGTGTCCGGCCTCACGGGATGTGGTGGGTCCCGGTATGTCACGCCTCGCGCGCAGCACGTCCCGGCTCCGAGCGCGAGCACCGTGGCGCCGACCACGATCGCGCGGAACCCGGCACTGCAGTGGCGCGTGCAGCGGGCCGCGGCGGTCACGACCGGTGCGGGTACCGCGCGGGTCTCTGTCTCGGTGACCGTCACGGGCGCCGGTGACCGGCGGATCGCGATCGGGGTGTACGACGTCGCCGCCGTCGGCGTCGTCGACTTCGCGACCGGTGACGCCAGCCTCCAGTTGAGCGCGCCCGTCTTCGATCGGGCCGCGGACGGGGGACGTGTCGAACAGCGCTCGGTCCATGGAGTCGTCTACACGCGCGTTCCGGTCGGCGTGCTGCGGGCCGGTGGGTTCCCGCCGTCCGTGCGATGGCTCAGCTTCGATCCCCGGCGAGCGGCGGACGCCCCCTCGGCGCTCGTGCAACCCCAGGTCGATCCGACGGGTCCGCTCGAGTTCCTCGCCGCGATCTCGGCCCACGTGCGGCGGGTCGGAACCGATTCCGTTCGCGGATGGCCCACGACGCACTACGCCTCGACCGTCGACGTCACCGGCACGCCCGGCGGCAAGGGGCCCAAGGGCGCGCCCGCCGCCCTTGCGGCGGCTCTCGCGCCGCTCGGACCCGGTGTGACCGCGCGCGCCGTCGTCCTCGAGGCCTGGCTCGACGGCAGGGGTCGGGCGCGGCGGGTCGTCGTCTCGATCCCGCTCGAGACCCGACCGGGGTCGGCGGGTCGCGCCACCCTCGGCACGGATCCGACCCTGCGTATCCAGGGCGATTTCTACGCGTTCGGGGTTCGTGTCGGCGTTGTCGCACCGCCCCGCGGCATCGTGCGCTCCTACCGGGATTCCCGGAACGTGGCGCCGGCCGGCTGACGGACCGGGCCGGGCTCAGGACGGACCGCCGGCTTTCCGATACCCCGGGATGTGATGACCAAGCGCGCCCTCGTCCTGACCGTCCTCGTCGTCGCGCTCGCCGCCGCGTGCGGCGGCCAGAACTTCCCGACGGCCCGGACGCAGGCTCCGAACGGTCCACCCGCGACCCATGTACCCCCCGCCGCGAACGCGAGCCCGCGGACGCGCCTGCTCTCGGCGGTGCGGCTCACGGACGCGTCGCGGTCCGCGCGTTTCTCGCTGGGCATGACGATCTCCGGCTACTCGACCGGATTCACCAGTGGCCGCCAAACGACGGTGACCGGTACGGGCGTCCTCGATCTGACCAAGCAAGAGATGATGATGACGTTCGACGAGGAGGGCGACGGCGACACGGTCATGTTCGAGATGCGCCTCGTCGGCGGTGTCATGTACGTCCACACCGACGATGACGGCTGGGAGAGCGAGCCGTACACCGCGACGAAGTCGGACACGCCGGATCCGGGCGGCTACTTGAACTACCTGCAGGGCGTCGCCGGGGACGTGCGGGTCGAAGGTCACGAGGTGATCGGGGGCGACGACACGACACGCTACGGGGCGACGATCGACCTCGAACGCGCGCTCGCGGCTACG
>DATJAA010000214.1:0-5270 GCA_035516815.1 Acidimicrobiia bacterium
GCGGTCGAGTTCGAGATGGCCCCGCTCCGTTACGCCGTGCACATCCTCCCCGACGTCATGATCCCGATGATGCGCGGAAGCGAATCAGAAGGCGAGGCCGCGATGAGCACGCTCGAACCGAAGATGAAGCTCCTCGCCGACGACCTCTCCTGGTGGACGGCCGCGCTCGCGGCCGCGCGTGCGCAGGACGAAGCGTTGGCGTGACGCGGCAGTGAACCCCGGCGTCGTCCCGCTCGACGAGTTACACCGGGTGCTTGTCAGCCCGTGAACGGGTCACGACTAGCCACGCGGCGAGGCCGATCGCCAGGAGCACCCCGACGACGGTGAGGAAGAGGCCGAGCCATTCGACTCCTTGAGTGTGCTGAGTCAGCGTCACGTCCGCGCTCGTCGGCACCACGACCATCCAGTTCGGGGTGACGCGGTACGGCCCTTGCGCGCCCTGTGCTCCCCACCAGGGGAAATACGACACCCGGATGAGAACAGGAACTCCGGTCCGGCTCACATGGAAGTGGATCGACTCGTCACTGACGCTGATGCCGGTGACGTCGACCTTCGGCTCGTTGCGCAGCGCCGGTTGCGTCTGTGCGTCCGTGATTCGCTGCCACGAGTCGGGACCGGAGGCCGCGATACGTGGCGCGTTCTCCTGCGCTTCTCCCCACCACTGGGTCGCGATCTTCTCCCACGCTTCGCGACTGCCGACGCCGTTCCCGACGATCGGCTCGATCGTCAGCGGTTTCACGAGCGGCGCGTCGTCGACGACGTAGATCACGGACGTCCCCACCGTCGCGACCTTGTGCAGTCCCGCCGTCGTGCTCGCTTGCGCGATAGCCGCCTTCGAGACCGCGAGGTAGTAGCGAGCTCCGAGGTCGCGCATGTCGTTGACGCCCCGTTCCAGGTTCAGGGGTTCGTAGGGGAGCCCGGGCTCGTAGGACGAGAACGTCTCCGACACCGTCGACTCGGTGATGAACCCGATCGCCGAGGTGGGTGACGAGTCGGCGTACAGCCCGGGCACGGTCGAGATGCAAGTATGGGTCCAGTACGGAAGCAGCTCGTCGGCATACACCGAGCCGTAACGCCCGGACGGATCGAACTCGGGCATGAGCCGGCCGCATCCGTACTTGTGCGAGAGGCGCTCCATCGTCGAGATCAGGTCCTGATACTCGGGCCAGTTGGGTTGCCGTTCGTACCCGGAGAACGCGGTTTTGACCACGAGCGGCACCGAGCTCGGTGTGTGTGCAGGGCCGATCAACCAGCGCACACTTGTCGTCACGCTCTGCCCGTCGATGACCTTGGTCTTCTTCGTCGTGCCGGGCAGCGTCCCCATGTCCCACGCGAGGGCCGCGAAGAGGAGGACAGCGCTCGCGATCGGGAGCGCGATTCCCGTCCACGCGCGCGCGCGCGGCCAACTGTCGCGGGCCCAGTCGAAGATCACGATCGTGCCCGAACCGGCAACGAGCACGAAGGCCAACTGCCACGGTGGCGCCAGCCGCGCGTTCCACAGCACGCCGCGCGGTGCAACGAGCGCGGCGAAGGCGAACAGGACGCCCGTAGCCGCGAGCGCGAGTACCGCCGGTCGCCGGCTGGTGACCGCGTCGAGAACCCCGACAACGAACAGGATGCCGAGCAGTAGATCGACGACGAGCGGAAGCGGGAACAGCAACGCGCGCAGTCCCGTCACTCGCTCGAAGTTCAGGTCGTTCGTGTACAGCCGCAGCGCGATGAACGGCACGTACCAGAACGCGCTGAGCAACACGGTCAGCGCGAGCGTCCGGCCGAAATGGACTGCGGTCGCGTAGCCGTCCCGGCCGAGGATCGCCATGGCGCCCGCCGACACTGCGAGGCCGACGACGACGAAGAGCAATCCGACCGGATGGCAGCAAGCTGCCAGTCCACCGAGGATCCCGGCCGCGACGCCGCGACGCGAGCGCTCGATGTCGTCGGCGAAGCGTGCGAGACACCACAGGCCGAGCACGAGGGCGAGCGCGTTGCCGTACTCGCCGATCACAGTCGACGCAATGCTTCCGCCGTACTTCAGGTTTGAGCTGTCGAACAGGAACAGCAAGGATGCAAGCGCGCACATAGCCGGACCCGGATGCGGCAGGCGAGCTGCGACACCCCAGCGCCACGCGATCAGCGGGAGCGCGACCAACGGCAGGGCGACCATCAACTTGAGCGCGACTCCGTAGTGGAAGATCAGCCCCAGAGCGACCGCGCCGAGCGCCGGGACGGGCATGTAGAAACGGAAGGCCGGAAATCCCCCGAACCAGGCGTTCGACCAGCCCGCGAGCAAGCCGCGGTCGAAGAGATGGGCTCGGACGAACGCGGGACCCCAGACGTGTCCGCCCAGATCGCCGCCCGTCGGCGTCGTGTTCGCGAACAGCAGCGCCGGCCGCAGCGCCACGACGACGAAGATCACCGCGGCCACGGCCACGAGCAGATCGACGAGCGCGGCGCGGTCGCGCGCAGCCGAGCGCAGGCGCGCCAGTACGCCGCCCGGGCGCCCCGCGGCGCGTTCGGGCTCCGGTGGTGCGACGGGCGCGGCGATCGCCGTGGCCGGGGCCGACGGTCGTGGAGTTGGTTTGTCCGCCGGTGCGTGAACCCGGTTCCGGTTCCGCGGCCGGCGCGCCCGCTTCGCCATTCGGCCTCGCGATCCGGTGCGCCTGAACCGCTTGATCCTCCTTCACGGAGGGTGGCGCGAGCATGGCCGGGGGCCGTCGCGAGGGTGAACGCAGGGCGACGATCCGCAGACGGTGGACGCGCGGCGCCGGGAGGGGCGATCGCGACCACTCTTCAACATCGCGACCGGCCGACCGATGGGACCTTGACCTGTCACATCCGCCACCCCGGATCGCGCATGCTCACTGATCCCACCGACATCAACTCGAGCCTGATCTCACCGCTGCGCCCGCACGTGCTCGTGCTCTTCGGTGCGACCGGCGATCTCGCCCGGCGCAAGCTCCTTCCCGGGTTGTTCCACCTCGCGCAGGCGGGTCTGTTGCCGGAATGCCGCATCATCGGGACGTCGCTCGATGACATCGACACCGACACGTTCCGCACGTTCGCGCGGGCCGCGCTGGAAGAGTTCGCGGTGCACGGAGTCACCGACCGCGAGTGGGATTGCTTCTCGGGCAGCCTTTCCTATGTCTGCCAGGCGGAAGGGAGCGAGGCGCTCGCGAAGATCGTCTCGGAGCTCGAGGACGAGCTCGGCGGCGAGGTCGCGCGACTTCACTACCTGAGTGTTCCGCCTGCGGCCGCGCCCGAGGTGGTCCGCCGGCTCGGCGAGGTGGGTCTGGCCGAAGGTGCGCGCATCGTCATGGAGAAGCCGTTCGGGACCGACCTGTCGACCGCGGTCGAGCTGAACAACTCGTTGCACGAGACGTTCGACGAGAACCAGATCTTCCGTATCGACCACTTCCTCGGCAAGGAGGCGGCGCTGAACATCCTCGCCTTCCGATTCGCCAACGGCTTGTTCGAGCCCATTTGGAATCGGCAGCACATCGCACACGTGCAGATCGACGTGCCCGAGACGCTCTCGATCGGCCACCGGATCGCGTTCTACGAGAAAACCGGCGCGTATCGCGACATGGTGGTCAACCACCTGTTCCAGGTGCTCGCCTTCATGGCGATGGAACCGCCGACCGAGTTGGAGCCGCGTGCCATCGGTGAGGAGAAGAACAAGGTCTTCCGGTCGCTGAGCCCGATCGAGCCGTCGCGGGTCGTCCGCGGTCAGTACTACGGCTACCTCGACGAGCCGGGCGTTCGCCCGCACTCGGAGACCGAGACCTTCGTCGCGCTGCGGTGCGAGATCGACAACTGGCGCTGGGCCGGCGTTCCCTTCTACCTGCGGACGGGGAAGCGCATGGCTGAGGGCGCGCGCATCATCTCGATCGCGTTCCGGGAGCCACCCAAGAGCATGTTCCCGATCGGCTCGGGTGTCGGCGCGCACGGTCCCGACCACCTCACCTTCGACCTCGCCGACGCGTCGCGTCTGTCACTGTCGTTCTACGGGAAGCGCCCGGGCCCCGGAATGACGCTCGACAAGCAGAGCCTGCAGTTCTCGCTGCACGAGACCGGTCGCTCTACCGACCTGCTCGAAGCGTACGAACGCCTGATCTACGACGCCATGAGCGGCGACCACACGCTGTTCACCAGCGCGGAAGGCATCGAGAAATTGTGGGAGGTCTCGAAGCCCTTGCTCGAGAACCCGCCGCCAGTGCGGCCGTATGCGCCCGGGTCGTGGGGACCCAACGCGATCCATCAGCTGATTGCCCCGGACGCGTGGCGGCTGCCGTTCGAGCGCGCCTGGCGCACCTCCTGAGCGCGATCGTCCCGAACTGCCGATTTCGGTCGGGTCGGGGTGAAGTCGGTCGCATCTCTTCAAGGTCCACCTGGCGCGCGGCCGATGACCCGGCGGGGCAAGAAAGGTAGGACCTGTGACATCCCCCGACCTCGCGGTGCTGGCGAGGGAGTGGCTTCGCGATTACTACGCGCCACCGGAAGTGAAATCCGTTCCGGCCGCGGAAGTCACCGAACACGCGAAAGAGCTCCCGAACCGTAACAACTAGGCAAGCATCATTTGTCATCTCGAACGGTCCCCGGTTTCGGCCGGGGACCGTTCACGTCGGGGGGCAAAGGCGAGAAGTAACCCCGGCCCGCCGAGACGTGCGGCGACCTCGTGCCGCGACACCAGAACCGAGAGGTGTCCGGCGAGGTTCGTCCGGAGTCTTGCCCGGGTGATCCGGGTTCCCGGTCAGGGTTTCCCGAATGTGCCGGCCTCGCGCGCAGCGTTGATGCGGTCGTCGTTCCAGCCCAGTACGTCACGAAGAACGGCGTCGGTGTGCTGGCCGACGGTGGGGGCCTTCGTCGGCATCGGCAGCGTCTCGTCGACGAACTTGATCGGAGTCGGGAGCATGTCGGCGCCGACGCGTTCGGCCGGCAAGAGCTCGAACCGGTCGGCGAACTGCGGATCGGCGTACAAGGTCTTGGGCGAGTTCGCGGGCGCGATCGGGGTGTTGTGCTCGAGACCGAACGCGAGCCACTCCTGGGTCGTGCGCGTCGCGAAGACGTCGCGCAGGATCACCCGCAGCTCGGTGTTCCCGCGGGCGTGGTCGCCGTACTGCGATCCCGGCCAGCGCTCGAACAGCTCGGGTCGGCCGATGCCTTCGCAGAAGTTCTTCCAGAACTCCCGCTCGGACGCCATGAACAGCAAATGGCCGTCGCTGGTCGCGTAGAACTGATAGCGCACTCCGTCCTCCATGCCGCCCGTTCCG
>DATJAA010000215.1:0-3367 GCA_035516815.1 Acidimicrobiia bacterium
GCGCGTGCACCCTTCAGCAGTTTCACGCCGCGTCGAAGGAACTCGTCCTCGAGCACCGCGGCGACTTCGGGATCCTTGTGAGGCAGCACCTGCTGGCGCGAAACGATCAGCGTGACGCGCGAACCGAGCGCGCTGAACATGTGCGTGAACTCGACGCCGGTCACCCCCGACCCGATGACCACCAGATGATCGGGGATCTCGGGCGGCGGGTAGGCCTGGCGCGTCGTCAGGACACGCTCACCGTCGATGATCGCCCAGTCGGGAACCCGCGGACGCGATCCGGTCGAGAGGAGGATGGCGTCCGCTTCCAACTCTTCGGTCCCGGCCGGCGTGTCGGCCGCGACGGTGTAGGCGCCGGTGAGCCGACCGGTGCCGCGTATGAGTCGCACTCCCTGCGACTCGAGGAGGCTCGTCACGCCGGTCTGCAGCTTCTCCTCCATCCCCGAGATGCGCTCGCGCAACGCGCTTACGTCGAGACACCCCGACGCCTCGAGTCCCATCGTCTTCGCGAGCCCGAGCTCGGCGAGCGCGTTCCCGGTACCGACCATCGCCTTGCTCGGTATGCAGTCCCAGAGGTGCGCGGCGCCACCGACGATGTCGCGCTCGATCATGGTCACCTCGGCGCCGAGCGACGCTGCGACGGTCGCCGCGGTGTTTCCCGCGGGACCGCCTCCGATGATCACGAAACGTACGGCCACGGGTCCAGGCTACGCGCCCCGAGCCGCCTACCCTGACCTTCGATGCAACAGCTCCTCGTCGATGCGCTCACGGGCGACCGCGTGATCCTTGCCCCGGCGCGCGCAATGCGACCCGACACGTTCCGTGTGCACACGGAGCCGCTTCCCCGCTCCGTTCCGACGTGCCCGTTCTGCGCGGGAAACGAGCACGAGACGCCGCCCGAGGTCGCGCGCCTCGGCGGTGGCGAGCCCGACTCTGCAGGCTGGACCCTGCGCGTCGTCCCGAACAAGTATCCGATCGTCGGCGACGGCGTCGCCGGCGCGCACGAGGTCGTGATCTTCTCCCCCGCCCACGACGCCGACCTCGGCGCCTTGCCGGAGGCCGCCGCGGCCGACGTGTTCCAGGCGCTCCGTGATCGTGCGCGTCATCATCTCGCGGCCGGCTGCGCGTACACCCAGGCATTCGTCAACCACGGCAAGGCCGCGGGTGCGTCGATCGAACACCCGCACGCGCAGCTCGTCGCGCTCGACTTCGTTCCCCCGCGCGTCCGTACGCGCCTCGATCGCTTCGAAATCTCGGCCTTCTCCGAGGATCAGTGTCACCGCATCGCCGACGGCACCGTCACAGTGTGGTGCCCCCCGGCATCGGCGACACCGTTCACGATCCGCCTGGCACTCGCCGCGGGCGGTGCTCGTTTCGACGAGGCGAGCGACGGTGATGTCCGCGCCGTCGGCGTCGCGGTGCGCGCGACGGTCGCGACAACGCGAAACCTGCTCGGCGACGTCGCGTACAACCTGATGATCGAGAGTGCGCCGCCCCACCACGAGGGCGACTTCCGCTGGTGGGTCGATCTCGTGCCGCGGATCACCGTCACGGCGGGCTTCGAGGTCGCGTCGGGACTGTCGGTGAACATCGTTGCTCCGGCGGACGCCGCGGCGGCCTTGCGGGCCGCTCGATGAGGATCCGCGTCTCGACGGCGATCGACGCGCCGCTGGCGGTCACCTGGCAGGTCGTCGAGCGCATCGAGCGTCACATCGACTGGATGGCCGATGCCGACGCGATCAGCTTCGTCGGCGCGCAGCGGCGCGGTGTGGGCACGGCCTTCGACTGCGTGACGAAGGTCGGCCCGGTCCGCCTGAACGATCGGATGGAGGTCGTCGAATGGGAGCCCGGCCGCCGGATCGGTATCGAGCACCGGGGCGTCGTGGCGGGGCGCGGCCGGTTCACGCTGCGCCGGCGGCGCGGCGACCGGACCCGGTTCACTTGGAGCGAGCAGTTGTCGTTCCCGTGGTGGATGGGCGGCCCGGTCGGGGCATTCGCGGCGAAGCCGGTCCTGCGCGGGGTCTGGCGCCGTAACCTGCGCCGGCTGAAGGCGATCGTGGAGGCGCAATGACAGATCGGGCGGTGAGCATCGCCGGCTTGCAGACGCTGGGTGCCGGGATGTCGCTGGAAGTCGCGCGAGAAGCGGACGAGCTGGGCTACGCCGCGGTGTGGGTCGCGGAGGCGAACGCGGCGGAAGGCATCGCGCTGCTGGGTGCCATCAGCCAGGTCGCACCGCATGTTGGCATCGGAACCGGGGTGCTCGCGCTGCAGCTCCGCACGCCTCCGCTGCACGCGATGGCCGCGGCGACCCTGCAACAGCTGGCCGGCGACCGCGACGTATATCTCGGTGTCGGCATCTCGTCACCCGCCGTCGCGGGCCAGTGGCACGGCGCGGGCTACACCGACCGGCCGATCGCGCAGACGCGCGAGTTCCTCACGTTGCTCCGCGAGTGCCTCTCGGGCGAGACGGTGACGTTCGAAGGCGACTTCTACAGCGTCAAGCGCTTCCGGCTCGGCCTCAAGCTGGGCGAGCGGCGGCCCAAGATCGCGCTCGCCGCGCTCAACAAGCAGATGCTGAGGCTGGGCGGCGAGCTCGCCGACGTCGTCCTGCTGAACTACCTCCCCGCGTCGCTCGTGCCGTGGTGCGTGCAACGTATCCGGGAAGGCGGCAACGCGCAGATCCACGCCTACGTGCACTGCGCCGTCACGGATCGCGATCGCTACGCCGACCTCGCGCGCAAAGATCTCCTGAATTATGCCGTCGTGCCCGCGTACGCAACGCAGTTCGCGCGCGCGGGCTTCGTCGACGAGGTCCAACACTTCCAGAATCGCTGGGCGGCGCGTGATCGCGACGGCGCACTCGCGGCGATCAACGATGCATGGGTCGATGCGATCCAGATCATGGGCGACGAAGACCACGTGCGCGCGGCGGTGCACGAGTATCACGACCAGGGGGTCGACGTGCCGATCGTGTTCGCGATCCCGTGGGGCGAGGACCGTCGGTCGACTGTGAGCACGACGTTGCGCGCCCTCGCCTGACCGCGCGCGTCAACGCCCGGAGAACTTCGCCTTGCCCGGCCCGTCGGCGCGGAACGACCGGATGCCGGTGCGCGCGTCCTCGGTCGCGAAGACCTCGACGAACGCGTCTCGCTCGAGGTCGAGGCCGTCCCCGAGCGGCCGCCCGAGACCGCCGTCGATCGCGCGTTTCGCGATGCCCATCGCCACGACGGCGCCGCTCGCGAACTGGCGCGCCCAGTGCATCGACGTCTCGAGAACTTCGTGGTCGGCGACGACCTTGTCGACGAGGCCCATCGCCAACGCGTCGTGCCCGCGTACGCAACGCAGTTCGCGCGCGCGGGCTTCGTCG
>DATJAA010000216.1:0-9925 GCA_035516815.1 Acidimicrobiia bacterium
CACTACGAGCCACGAGTTCCGTCCGCGTTCGGTTCGCTCGTGCAGATCGCGCTCGGAGCCCTCGACGACTCGCCGCCCGGCAGCGTCGAACGCCAGACCACCACCGCACGGATGCTGCTCGCGCGGAATCGCTATCAGCAAGTACTGGAAGTGCTCGACGGCTGCGCGCAGGGACGCGATTCGCACGTCCACCTGCGCACGCGCATCGAAAGTCTGACACTGGTCGCGATCGCCGCCGATCGGGTCGACGACCCGGCGGTCTCCTTGACGGCATTGCGGCGCGCGCTTGAGCTGGCCGCGCCGGCCGATCTGCGCGCGCCGTTCCTCGCGTACGCGGTGCCGTTCGGCGAGGTCGTCGACCGGTACGCCTGGCAGCTCTCGGGGGAGGCGCGGTATGCGGTCGCGTTGCTGGACGACCTGCATCGCGACGAACTTCCCACCTTCCTCGAGCCCCTGACCGAACGCGAGCGCGCCGTGCTCGACTACCTGCCGACGATGATGTCGAACGCGGAGATCGCGCAACAGCTCCTCGTATCGGTGAACACCGTCAAGACACACCTGAAGGCGGTGTACCGCAAGCTCGGGGTGGAGCGCCGGCGGGACGCGGTCGTGCGCGCGCGTCAGTTGGAGCTTCTGTAGCCGGGCGCGCCGGCCCGGTCGCCCGGGGTCGCGCCACCGCTGTTGTCCGCGAGCCGGTGCACTTCGATGAGCTCGAGGCCGAGCCCCTCGATGCGGCGGAGCAGCCCGTGCAGACCCGCATCGTCCTCGACCGTGCCTTCGAGCACAGTGTCGACGGGCGCCGTTGTGCTCTCGAGGTCGAGTTGCCGGAACTCCGACGCCATGGTCGGGGTGAGCCTTCCGCGCAGCCTGATCTCGTAACGGTGTCGTGACACGGCGAGCTCCAATGGTTGCGCCCGATCAGACGATTGCACCGCGATGAGCGTCGATCGCCACCCGGAACGGGTGAAGGATGTGAGCCGTCAACGCCGGTGCCACACCGCGTTGCGCAGCAGCGCCCCGAGGCTGCGTTCGTGCTCGAGCGCGAACTCCATGCGGTTCCGGTAGGCACGCATGCTCGTCGACCAGCTCCATCGCGTGCGCTGCCAAGCATCGGCGATCAATTCCGCGGCCAGCATGGCGAGCGCGAATGCTTCTTCCGGGGGAATGTGCACGGCGTATTTCGCACCGGACGTCCGGGCGGGCGCCGGCGGGACTTCGGGCTTCGTCATGGTCGTCATCATCGTCCTTGCGGCCCCCGCCGCGATCCACCCCGTTGGGGTGATTACGCGCGGCTCCGATCACGCGATGATCAACGGGCTGCAGGAAGCGGCAATCGCGCCGTAGGTCCAGCAACTCGGCGCGATGACGGGTGTCCGCGAGCTGTCCGTCGCCTCCGAGCCGGACAGCTCGGCGGGCACCGTCCCCTGGCCCTGCCGTCGGGCATCGACGACCGCCGGAGCAGCGCCTCAGTGGAGCAGGCGAAGTTCCCGCGCGCGTTCGACCGCAGCACCCCGCGACGCGCAACCGAGCTTTCGGTACACATTGTGCATGTGCGTCTTGAGCGTGTTGCGCGAAACGTACAGTGACTGGGCGATCTCGCGAGCAGGGAGCTCGGTGGAGAGGTAGCTGAGCACCTCGAGCTCCCGCGGGCTGAGGTGCACGTCACTGCGTTGCGCCTCGTCGGGGTCGACGACGCAGACGGATACGAAGTCGTCATCGGGAATGGGGTGCATCGCGCCGGGCACGTTGCGAGCCGCGATCCACTGCTCGACAGCTGCCGCCGGATCGCCGTGATCGCGATACCAGCGGGCGGCGCTGATGTGGATCTCGACGACGCGATCGGGATCGCGAGCAACCATCTCGTCGCGTAGCACCGCGCGGTACTGCGGGTGGCAACGATACAGGCCGTACTGGCCCGGCAGCCGGGAAACGAACGCGTTCGCACGGTGCAGATCGTGAAGCACGTCGGCCGCGTCGGACCGCCCGGTCACGTGCTCGCAGATCGCGGGGGTGAGCCGGGCGATGCACGAGGTCTCCATCAGGAAGTCCTGTACGTCCGCCGATTGTCGATTGAACACCTCTTCGAGCAGGAACTCTCGAATCTGTTCCTCCGCGTCGCCGTCGGAGTCGGCCGGTGACGCGGACCCCGAAGCGAGGAGCTTCAGGCCTGTCATCCAGCCTTCCGAACGCTCGTGCAATGCCGCGGTCTCCGCCGGCGAGATGTTCTTGTGCCGGCTGACCACCTCGGTCGCCTCGAAGAGATCGAGTCGGAGATCGCCATCGTCGATCTCCACCAGATCGCCCGCGGCGCGCAAGCGCCAGAGCGCGAGCGCGGGCTGTTCGCGACCCACGATGATGAGATGCATCCACGGCGGCGCGAGCTCGACGAGCTGGACCAGGCTGCGG
The DNA here is from genome assembly GCA_035516815.1 of Acidimicrobiia bacterium. Taxonomy (GTDB): domain Bacteria; phylum Actinomycetota; class Acidimicrobiia; order IMCC26256; family PALSA-610; genus PALSA-610. Next base: position 2,407 of record DATJAA010000216.1, read on the forward strand.
CGCGCGGCGACCGTCGTGAGTACGTCGCTCTCGTCGACGACGAGGAACCCGTCACGCGGTGGGCGCACGCCCAGGAAGCGCCCGAAACGATCGCCGTCCAGCCGTTGCACGGCGCCGTCGATATCACTCCAGAACGTCGCCGGCGCGTTGTCGTCGTCGTCGAGTGTGAGCCACGAACGATCGCATTCGGGGCGCTGCGCCATCCAGCTGGCGGCGAGGGCGGTCTTTCCCGACCCTGCACACCCCGTGAGGATGGTCAAGCGGACGGTGGCCGCCGCGTCGAGCCGCTTCTCGACGCGCGGGCGGCGGGCGAACGAGGGCGGCGGGATCGGCATCGCGAACTTCGATGCGTTGTGCATCGTCGACGGCGCGAGCGGGGCCGACATCGCACCGAAGACTCCGCGCTCGCCGCTCGCCATTGGGCTCCCCCGTCCGGACGTGGTCCAGACTTTGCGCCGGGGGAGGTGAGAGAGCATCACCCTGAGGTGTGAACTTCGACCCTTTCGCGGCCCGTGGTCACCCGGTGTGTCCGGCGAGCCCGCTCTCGTAGGCGGCGATCACGGCCTGCGCGCGATCACGCACGGCGAGTTTGGCGAACACGTGTTTGATGTGCGACTTCACCGTGTCCGGCGAGATCGAGAGGTCGGCGGCGATCTCCTGATTGGAACGCCCCTGCGCGATCAACACCAATACCTCGCGCTCTCGGTCGGTGAGCGCGTCGACGTTGGTTCGCCACTGCGACGATTCCGTCGCGTACTGCTCGATCAGCCGTTGAGCGAGCACCGGTGACGGAAGCGCGTCACCCTCGGCGACGCAGCGGACCGCCTGCGTGAGGTCCTCGACGCGCGCGCGCTTGAGGAGGAAGCCGCTCGCGCCCGCTTCGAGCGACCGGTACACGTAATCGTCGAGCTCGTAAGTAGTGAGCACGATCACGCGCGGGCCGTCGTCGCCTGCCCCGGCCAGGATCTGTTGTGTCGCGGCGATACCGTCGACGCCCGGCAGTTGCACGTCCATGAGCACTACGTCGGGTGTCAGCTCCTCGATCTGGCGGAAGGAGTCCTCGGCGCTGCCGGCTTCGCCGACGACTTCGATATCGGGCTCGGCGTCCATGATCACGCGCAACCCGACGCGGGTCGCGACGTCGTCGTCGACGATCATGACGCGGATCGGGCCCGGCATGTCAGACCGGCTCGAGGGGGAGCTCGGCGACGACCGCGAATCCTCCGTGCGCGTCGGGCCCCGCTTCGAGCCGTCCGCCGAGTACTGCGACCCGTTCGCGCATTCCTATCAGGCCCCTCCCGCCGTTGCCGTTGTCGTTACCGCTTCCGTTTCCGTTTCCGTTTCCGTTGTGCCCGCCACCATTGCCACCTCGCGAGCGCCCGTTGCGACTCCCGTCGTCGACGATCTCGAGATGGAGCGCCTCGGGCTCGTAGCGAACCTGCACGCGGGTGTTCGCCTCGACCGCGTAACGAGCGACGTTGGTCAGCGACTCTTGAATGATGCGGTACGCCGAACCGTCGACGAGGCGGGGGAGTGGGCGCAACGATCCCTCGACGTCGTATTCGAGGTGCATGCCGGCCTGCACGAGCCGATCGATCAGCTCGTCGAGATCCCCGAGACCCTTCGGGGACGCGAAATCGGGTGACTGATCGGTCAGTCCGAGCGCGACGTCGAGGTCGCGGAACGCGTCGCGGCCGACGTCCTCCACGGTGGCCAGCAGCTGCTTGGCCTGGGCCGGATCCCGGTCGAAGACTCGCCGGGCGGCCGCGCCGGAGAGGATGATCACGTTGAGGGCGTGGCCGACGATGTCGTGCGTCTCGCGCGCGATGCGGCGGCGCTCGGTCTCCGCCGCCTGCAGTCCGGCGAGCTCCGAGCGGATCAGGTCGGTCTCGGTCAGGCGGAGGATCTGTTCGGCGCGCGCGCGTTCGGCCACCTCGACGGCGAGCGTGAGCGCGGCGAGCAGCGTGACCGCGATGAACAGTTGGATGTCGACGAGCGCCACCTCGGCGCCGTGGGTCGTGATCAGCGTGTAGGCATGCCCGTTGGCGACGACGACGCTCGCGCCGATGCCCACGCCCAGACCGGAGATAGCTACTCCGAGCGGGCCACCTCGGATCGCGGCCCACATCAGGATCGGGAGCACGGCGTACGCGCTGGACTCGTGGAAGAAGATGGCGGGAACGACCGCGACGAACGTCGCGAACGCGGCGATGGCGAGGTCCTCGGCGAGCGTCGCGGGGGTGCGATAGAAGTCGCGGCGAGTCCACGCGAGCACGGGCGTCGCCACGACGAGCACGCCCAGCGCGTCGCCGAGCCACCACTCTGCGGTGGTGCGGAAGAACCCGGAAGCCCCCGCGATCGTGGCTACGGACCCGCCGATCAGGGCGCCGACGAACGGTCCCGCGACGACCGCGCAGAGCACGTAGCGGACGAGGAACACCCGGGGCGTGGCGCGCCGCGTCTGGCTGTAGAACCGGATCAGGCTGGCACCGACGAGTGGTTCGATCACGTTCGCCGCGGTGAAGCCGATCGCCATGAACAGGGTCTGGTTGTGCGTGAGGTCGAGGGTGAACTCCGCGATGCCGAAGGCGAGCAACCACAGCCACCACGTGCGCCGCGGGGTGACCAGCAGCGTCGCGAGGGTGATGCCCGCGGGCGGGAAGAACGACGCTCCGGCGCCAGGCGCGCTCAAGAAGTGATATGTGAGAACCGCCCCGAGTGCATAGAGACCCCCCAGCACCGCGGCCGTCACCAACATGCGCAACTCTCGCATCACACCTCCTCCCGAGAGGTAGTCACGCGATGTTCGGCAGTCTGACCTGGCCAAACAATAGCCATGCAGCCAATAATTGTCACCTGAGGGTCACAAGTTGACTACTGGGGTGAGCGTGGGACTCTGAGGGGTGCGTCGCCTCGTGCGGGCTTTCCGCCGTGCGAGGATGCGGCGGTGGGACGCGAGGATCTCGACGGCCGGGCAATCGTCGTGACGGGGGCATCTCGCGGGATCGGACGGGGCCTGGCAATCTATCTCGGTCGTCAGGGTGCCCGCGTCGTCTGCGCGGCCCGCACCGTGCAGGGTGCCCCGTCCGAGCTCCCCGGGACGATCGACGAGACCGCGGCCGAGATCCGGGCGGCGGGCGGGGCCGCGGTCGCGATGCGGTGCGACATCGGGGCACCCGAAGACATCTCGGCGCTCGTCGGCGGCACGGTCGCGGAGTTCGGAGCGCTCGACGCACTGGTGAACAACGCCATGACACCGACGCACGCGTCCTTGGAGGAGTCGACCGTCGAGATGTGGGACGACTCGATGCGCATCAACGTGCGCAGCCTGTATCTGTTCACGCGCGCTGTGACACCGGTGATGCGCGCTCGAGGCGGCGGGAGCATCGTGAACATCTCGTCGGGCGCCGCCGCGCACGAGGTGAGTGCACTCATGCCCCCCGGGTACGTCATCTACTCAGTGGCGAAGGCCGCGCTCGAGCGCTTTTCGTCCGCCGCCGCACCGGAGTTGCGCCCGCTCGGCGTCAACATCAACGCGCTGCGTCCGGGAGCGGTACGCACCGAGCACACGACGCTGGAGTTCGGCCCCGACTTCGACTGGAGCGGATGGGCGGAGCCGGAGGACGTCGGTCCGCCTGTGGCTTACCTAGCTGCGCAGATCGACACCGACTTCACCGGTCGCGTGCTCGACGTCTCCGGGTTCGGGACGACCTGGGGCACCTGAATCCGTGAGGTCGAGGACGCGCGGCGGCGCCACCATCGGCCACGGCGTCTCGCGCTCGACGGCCCGCGCGACGTCGAAGAGCAGCTCGTCGGCATGGTGTCGAGCCAGCACCTGCATCCCGACCGGCATCCCGTCGACGAAACCGCTCGGTATGGATACGGCCGGATTCCCGTAGATGTTGGAGACGATCGTGAGCGCGCCCATGCGCACGAGATCGGGGAAGCGGGCGGCCATCACGTCGAGCAGTGCCGACGGCAACTTCGGGAACGCCGCCGTCGCGAACCGAACGCCGGCCATGGCTGCTCGAAAGCCCAGGATCCCGGCCCGGCTGGTCTTGACCGAGTCGATGAAGCTGGTGGTCGGATTGCTCATGGCCGACGCGGCCGGGAACGCCGGGCCGGGATTCGTCGCCGCGATCACGAAGTCGACCTGGTCGAACGCGGCGGCGAGTGCGTCGTACGCAGCGACGCGTCGCTGTTCGGCAACCGACGCAGTCTGCAGGTTGTACATCGACTGCGACAAGAGCATGCCGATCGTCAGTTCGTCGGTCAGGTCGCGCGCGCATTCGGGCCAGCGGTCGCCGAGCTCGGCGAGCAAGGTCGACAGGTTGCCCATCATCCACTGCGCAGCGAAGTTCGGGATGTCGATCCGGAGATCGACCTCGACCATCCCGGTGTGCGCCACCAGCGTTGCCGCCGATGCGCGCAGCTGCTCTTCGACGCCGCGTTCGAGCGTCACCCCACCCAGCGCCGGAATTATCGCGACCTTGCGGCCGCGCAGGTCGTGTGTGCCGAGATTGGCTTCCCAACCGGGGCGCGCGGGGAGGCTCGACGGATCGCGCGGGTCGTATCCGGCGCAGACGTCGAAATAGCGCGCCGCGTCGCGCACAGATCGGGCGAGGCACCCGAGAACGATGGTGCCCGGCGTGAAATAGGCGTGCGGCCCGCGGGGGATGCGCCCGTAGGTGCCCTTCATGCCGAGCAAGCCGGTGTAGCCGGCCGGGATGCGGATCGAGCCGCCGCCGTCGCCGCCGGTCGCGAGCGGCACGAGCCCGCCCGCGACGGCTGCGGCACTCCCGGCGGACGATCCGCCGGTTGTGCGACCGTGACGCCACGGGTTGTGAGTGACGCCGTTGAGCTTCGTCACGCTGATGTTCAGGCCGCCGAACTCGCTCGCAGTCGTGAGCCCCACCGGCACCGCGCCGCCGCCGAGCAGTCGGGCGACGACGGTGCTCGTCTCCGTCGCGACGCGATCCGCGAACACGAGTGAGGCCTCGGTCTGCGGCCACCCGGCGACCGGTTCCAGCTCCTTCACCCCGACCGGAACGCCTCCGAACGGCAGGCCGACGTCGGCCGTCGTCGCGGCCTGGAGCGCGCGCTCGGTATCGAGAAACGAGAACGCGTTCAGGTCGCTCTGTTCGATCGCGTTCAGGCATGCTTCGAGCTCCTCGCGCGGAGAACGTTCGCCGCGCCGGAAGGCGTCGACGAGCGAGCACGCGTCACCGGTCCACGTTTGCGCCGTCACCGGAGCACCGGGACCCAGTCGGCGTGCGCGTCGAGCAGCGCGTCGACGAGCGAACGGATCTGGTCGAGGTCGAGCTCGGCCGCGGTGTGCGGGTCGAGCATCGCGGCGTGGTATACGTGCTCCCGGCGGCCGGTGAGCGCAGCCTCGACCGTGAGCTCCTGGACGTTGACGTTCGTACGGATGAGCGCGGCGAGCTGCGGCGGCAGTGCACCGATCCGGGTGGGCTGGACGCCGTTGCCGTCGACCAGGCAGGGGACCTCGACCGTGCAGCCCGCGGGCAGGTCGTCGATCAGGTCGTCGTTCGCGACGTTGCCGTAGATGACCCGCGGCTTGCCGGTCTCGATACTCCGGATGATCGTCGCCGCATACTCGAAGCTGGGCTGCACCTCGACGGGGCCGCCGCCTTCGAGCCGTTCCCGTTCGTCTTCCCACTCGGCGATCTGGGCGATACAGCGGCGCGGGTATTCGTCGAGCGGGACGTTGAAACGCTCGACCAGGTCGGGACGATCGCGCTTGATGAACCACGGCACGTACTCGGCGAAGTGCTCGCTTGACTCGGTGACGAAGTAGCCCAGATGTTTCAGCACCTCGTAGCGCACGCGGTTGGTTGCCGGCGCGCGTCCGGAGCGCGCGAGCTCCTGTAGTCGCGGGTAGAGGTCTTCGCCTTCGTGCGCGAAGCGGAGATAGAACGCCATGTGGTTGATGCCTGCGGCGAGATAGTCGATGTCGCGGTACGGGATGCCGAGGTCGAGTGAGAGCTCGTACGCGGTTCCCTGCACGCTGTGACAGAGGCCGACGGTCTTGATGCTCGAGGCGCGGTTGACCGCGCGACAGTTGATCGCCATCGGGTTCGTGTAGTTGAGGAACCACGCGCCCGGGCACAGCTCTTGTATGTCGCGGCACAGATCGAGTAGCACGGGGATGGTGCGCAACCCGCGCATGATGCCGCCGATGCCCAGGGTGTCGGCGATGGTCTGGCGCAGCCCGAACTGCTTCGGCACCTCGAAATCCGTCACGGTGCAAGGCTCGTAACCGCCGACCTGGATCATGTTGATCGTGTAGTCGGCGCCGTCCAGCGCGGCGCGCCGATCGGTGGTTGCACCGATCTTCGCGGGCGCGTCGAGCGCATCGGCCACGCGCCTCGCGACGAGCTCCGACGTCGCGAGCCGTTCGGGGTCGATGTCGAACAGTGCGATCTCCGAGCTCGCGAGCTCCTCGTGGCCCAGGATGTCGCCGAGCAGATTGCGGGCGAACACCGTGCTCCCTGCGCCGATGAAGGTGACCTTCGCCATGCCGGAAGGCTACGAGGTCAGTGGTGAATGGCCGCGACGAGCCCCGCCGCGACGATCGCGGCGAGCAGCCCGATGATCATCGTCCACACGACAGCGACCTGCCCCGTCCGGCGCCAATCGCGCCGTTCCGCCGGTCGGGTGCGTGAGCCGGCCGCGGCGGCGGTCCGCCGCCGGCCCTTCGCCGGTTTGCTCATCGCCGTCATGATGTCACCGGGCGTACGCCTTTGGGATGTCGGAAGTTCCCCGGCCCCTCCGGTCCGTCCTCGACTGACTGACTCAGTCAGCTTATAACGGAGAGATGCCGAGGACGACGACGCCCGACCGCTTGACCGAGATCATCGAAGCCGCGACCCGCGTATTCGGGAGGCTCGGCTACCGGCGCACTCAGGTGGCCAACGTTGCGGCGGAGGCGGGCGTCTCCCAGGGCACGATCTACACCTACGTCCGGAGCAAGGAGGCTCTGTTCCATCTGGTCTTCGTCCGCGCCTTCGGCGAGCTGGAGACCGACGTGGTGCTTCCGGTCGCGACGCCGGCGCCGGGTGAGACCGTCGCGGTGATCGCCCGCGGGATGAAGACGGCCGCCTCGGTGCCGGAGCTGCGCGGCGCACTCGGACGGGAGGAGCCGGGCGACGTGCGCGCGGAGCTCACGACGATCGTCGAGCAATACTACGACTTCGTCGAGGCGCTGTGGCCGGTTCTGGCAGTCGTCGAACGGTCGGCAGCCGACCTGCCCGAGCTCGAGACGCTGTACTTCGGGAAGGGTCGGCCGTCGCTTGCCGGCCAGTTGCGCCGGTACATCGAGCAGCGCGCCGCGAGCGGACACTTCCGGTCGGTGACCGACGCGAGCGTCGCGGCGCGGATCGTCATCGAAACCACGGTGTGGTTCGCGTGGCACCGGCACGAGGATCGAGATTCCATTGCGTATGACGACGTGCGTTCGCGAGCGACCGTCGTCGAGTTCATTTGCGATGCGCTCATC
>DATJAA010000217.1:0-2290 GCA_035516815.1 Acidimicrobiia bacterium
TCGCCCCCGTCGTAGGCGCGTCGCAATCGATCAGTGATGGTTCGCATGAGGTCGCGGAGCTCGCCTGAGGTCGTCGCGGTCACGTCGAACGACGTGAAGACGCTGGCGGGTGATGGCGGTGACAGCAAGGCAGCCTGATGCGGGCCGTAGAAGGGCACCGCCACGGAGATCTCAGTCGCGTCGGCGCCAGCAGTGACGCCGAACGGAGAGAGGTTCGGGCCGGCCGCGGCAGTGACTCCGGCACCGATCGCCGCGCCGGCTCCGAGCTGGAGCAGCCTGCGCCGAGAGATCGTCACGGTCGGGAGTCCAACACGTCAGTCACCATCATTCGGATCGAGTTCGAGTATGTCCGGAATCGGACTCAGCGTCTCGAGCAGCCCGCTGACCGTCGAATCGAGCTGCTCATGTTCAGGCCGAGTGAGGTCGGAGAGCGGTCGCCACGTGCCATTGGTGTCGCAACCGTCGAGGAGTACGGCGAGACGGTCGAGCCCCGCGGTCGCGCGTTGCAAGAGGGCAGGGTCGCGCCGGCGCAGCAGCGGAGCTATCGCCGAGAGTGCCAGCCGAGTGCCGTCGACATTGGCTCTCACAGTGGCCAGGTTCGTATGGCTTCCCTCGTCGGTGTCGCCCGTGAGTTCGAACTGGAGCGCGTTCTCGAGTATCTCGTGCGTGCGTAACGACACGTCGTTCGGGCCTGTCCCGAGATCCGCGAACTCGGTCATCAGGGCATCGACGTCACGGTCGAGCTCACGAGCGACTCTCGTCACCGTCGCACGCGGTTCGTCGTGCCACAAGGCATATTCCAGGCGATGAAAGCCGGTGAACTTCATGTCGTGTACGCCACCGGGGAGCCCGTCCGCGCGTCCGTCGATCTCGTCCGCGAAATCACCGAAGGTGCTGTACGCCGCGCCGAGCCGCTCGTATTGGAGGTGTGCGACGAGCCAAGCGACGCGGGCTTCCCTCATATCCCCGGTCTCGACCACGGCCAACAAGTGCGCGGTGTCGTTCGCCAACACCGTCAGTCCGTCGGCAACTCGTTCGCGATACGCGATGACCGCCTCCGTGATCTGCCCGTTCGTCACCGGACGATAGGGATCGGCGCGTACAGGCACACCTCTCACGGTTTCGGTCGACGAAAATGTGACGGCGCCGGCGAAGTCCTGGCAACGCCAGAAGTACTGGCCCGGCGGGAGCGAGACGCGCAATGGCCGCTCGGTCAGAGGCCCGAGCATCTCGATGCGCCCGAAGACTGTCAACCCGTCCGACCCGAAAAGCTCGACCGCATATGGGTCCGACGTGGTGTTGCGCACGGTGAACGTCGGTGTCCCCGAACCGGGCGGGCGCCAGCCAGGCGCGCATTCGCTCGCGGTGACAACGATCTCGTTCGGGACCACCCTGACCGCGGCCGCCGATGACACTCGCAGCCCCGAGCCGGAGCCCGATTCTGCGTACGCGACGCCGACCACGCTCAACGTGCTCGCACTCAACACGAGGCAGAGGATCACCGCGCCGACCCGGGTACGGGTCTCTCGCTCCGGTGCAGAGAAAAATACCAAGATACCTACGATCGTCGGGCCCGCGAGTCGATGCAAGTCGCCCGCAATTGCATCAAGCGAGGAGGCACGGGCTGCGTTCCGACACCACAACGTCGCGCGCGTCTGGGATCGCGCAACTGCATGCTCGCCGCCGTGAAGGGTTCAGGAATTCCGGGCGACTCGATTACTCGGTCGTCCGGCGCTTGAAGAGCCAGGTCGCCGTCACGGCGCAGATGGCGAGGATCACCACCGACCAGATGAGCGCGGCCGCGACCGGGTGCTGCATCGGCCACGCCGAGATGGTGGAGGACGGGTTGGGGTTTCCCCAGAGCTCGCGTACCGCCGCGCCCGCCGCGCTCACCGGGTTCCATGCCGCGATGGTCCCGAGCCACGTTGGCAGGTTGTTGGTCGGCACGAACGCGTTCGAGACGAAGGCCAACGGAAACAAGATGATGAGCCCGATCGACTGTGCCGATTCCGGCCCGCGCACCGCGAGACCGATGCACGCGCCGAACCAGCTGAGCGAATAGCCGAAGAGCAAGGCGACACCGAATCCTGCGAGGAGTCCCATCGCGCCGGTGTCGGGGCGCCAGCCGACCACGAGGCCGGCCGCGGCGACGAAGAACGCGCACATGATGCTGGCGAGCAGATCCGAGAAAGTTCGGCCGGCGACGATTGCCGATCGCTTCATGGCGAGTGTTCGGAAGCGGTCGATGATGCCGGTGCTGATGTCGGAACCGAGCCCGACCGCGGTTCCC
>DATJAA010000218.1:0-7056 GCA_035516815.1 Acidimicrobiia bacterium
CCGGCGCGTCCGCGGACGCGCCGACGATGACGCCCCGCCCGAGATGGGTGATGACGTCCCGCTCGGCGATGTCGGCCACGGGCGCATCATGCCCGAGGCGTGAGACGCCGGGCCGTTAGCCCAGCTCGTTGCCGACGATCGACACGAACGAGACCATTTCGCCCGGGTAGCCGCCGAGGTTGTGGGTCAGCGCGAGGCCGCGGTCGGCGTGCGCGATCGTGCGCTCCGGCGGCGCCTCGCCCCGCAGCTGCAGCCAGGCCTCGAACACCATGCGCAGCCCGGACGCGCCGACGGGGTGACCGAAGCTCTTCAGTCCCCCGTCGGGGTTCACCGGCAGCGCGCCCTCGAGGTCGAAGGTGCCGTCGAGCACTTCCTTCCACGCCGTGCCGCGCTCGGCGAACTGCAGGTCTTCGTAGATGAGCAGCTCGGCGGGCGTGAAGCAGTCGTGCACTTCGGCCATCGCCAGCTGCTCGCGCGGGTTGGTGATGCCTGCCTGCGCGTAGGCATCACGGCCTGTTGCCGCGATCTCCGGGAAGGTCGTGTAGTCGTAGTCGGGGTCGGCGTTCCCCGAGCAGTTGCCCGCCACGAGCGACAGCGCCTTGATGTAGATCGGCTTGTCCGTGTAGCGCAGCGCGTCCTCGGCCCGAACGATGATCGCCGCGGCCGAGCCGTCGGCGACGCCCGAGCAGTCGTAGACGCCGAGCCCGCCGGCCATCAGGGGCGCGTTGCAGATCGTCTCCATCGAGACTTCCTTGCGGAACTGCGCCCTCGGATTCCGGGCACCGTTGTAATGGTTCTTCCAGGCGATGCGGGCCAGCACCTCGCGCATTTGCGCGTCGTCGAGGCCGTACTTCTTCCCGTAGCCGGGCGCGCACATCGCGAACATGGCCGCGGCCGTGAGCGTGCGGCCGGTGCCGTCGGTCGGCGTCTTGCCCGCGCCGACGAGGCCTTGGTAGCCGCTGTCTTTCACCTTCTCAACGCCGACCGCCATCGCGACGTCGTACGCGCCGCTCGCGACCGCATAGGCCGCGTTGCGCAGCGCCTCGGACGCGGTCGCGCAGAAGTTTTCGACGTGCGTGACGGGCTTGTCGTGGAGCTGGAGCGGGCGAGCGAGCATCATGCCGCTCGCGCCCGACATCGCGGTGCCGACCCAGAACGCGTCGACGTCGTCCTTCGTGATGCCGGTGGACGCGAACGTCGCTTCGGTCGAATCGACGAGCAGGTCGTCGGTGCCTTTGTTCCACTGCTCGCCGAAGGGCGTGCAGCCCATCCCCACGATGGCGACCCGGTCCTTGATGCCGTGCGAACCCATAGCGCGTTCTCCCTTGCTTCGGCCTGCGGTCGGTCAGCGGACCGGGCGGGCCTTCCAGAAGTAATTGTGGATCTCGTCCGAGGTGAAGAGCTTGCGGAACGTCATCTCGACCCGGTCGCCCATCTTCAACGCGTCCGCGTCGACGTCGGTGAGCTCGACCGGCAGCCGTCCGCCGCCGTCCCAGTCGACGACCGCGAAGACGGTCGGCGGGCTCGGCGAGTACGCGATGCGGTCGATCGTGAGCAGCGCGATCGTCCCCTGCGCGTCGGCCATGGGTGCCGGCTGCATGTCGTCGACCGCGTCGCCGACGCGCGATACGCGTGCGGGTGGCATGTGCAGCTCGCCGCTCGAGCGGTCGCGCGAGCCGACGAAGCCGTACTTCCAGTCTTCGGTGCGCCCCGACACCGAAGCGGAGATGCGCTCGGGCTCGGGGCGGCGCGGCGGCTCGAGCCTCGCCTCGCCCCGCCAGCTGAGGAACTTGCCGTACGGCAGATCCGCGGCGTTCGCGATCTGCGACGCGACCGTGCGAGCGGGGGCGTACGACGCGATCGCGTCGGTCGTGCGGAACAACAGCACGTCGGCGCCGTCGGCGAGCAGGACGAGCGCGATCACCTCGCCAGGTCCGGCCGCCTCCAACGCGTCGGTCAACAGCAGGGCGGCATGTGCGCTGCCGGTGTTGCCGACGGTCGCCGCGCGGTCGTCGGCGAGCGCTTCCTTCGCCGTGCCGAGGCGCGCGCTCACGGCCCGGGCCGCGCGCGCGTGCATTCCGGTGACGATGACGCGCGCCACCTGGTCGGCCGAGATCTCGGTCGCTTTGAGTGCCGCGTTCCACGCCTGCTCGACCAGTGGGCCGTACTTCACCTCGCCGAACCGCTCCTCCCACACGCGCGATCGCGTCGAGCCGGGCGTGCGCCAGCGCTCGAGGAACTCCTCGGTCGCGCTCGCGCCGCCGAGGTACTCGGCGATTACCGGACCGGCGGTGTCGTCGCCGACGAGCAGCGCGGCCGCGCCGTCGCCGGTTGCCGCCTCGTCTGCGCTCGTCGGCAAGCCGCCCCGCTGGTCGGAGCTGACGACGAGCACGGTGCCGGCACCCTCGAGCGCGCTCCGGAGCGCGCCCACACTGGAGCGCAGCGCGCCGCCGAAATCGAACGCCGCAACGTCGGTATCGAGCCGCAGCGCCGCGTGGAGCGTCGAAGCGTTGTTCTTGTCGACGTACGCCGCCGACGCGGTCGAGAACCACAGCGCGTCGGGCGCTGCGCCGGACGGCGCGCTCCGGAGCGCGAGCCGCGCCGCCTCGACGCCCATCGTCGTCGTGTCCTCGTCGTAGGACGCGACGGAACGGGTGCCCTTGCCGCCGCCGCTGCCGAACGTCTTCGCGACCTCGACTCGCTGGAGCCGCCGGTACGGCACGTAGCCGCCCGCGCTGATGATGCCTCGCATGGCCCCGGAGTCTATGACGCCGATGTCAGCTCACGTCCGGTCGGGCCGGACTCCGGGCCCGCCCATCACGCGGCCCGGGCGCGTTCCAACGCGCCAGCCTGATGTCGGTGGCGAGGGTGGTGCCAACACGCCAGTTCCAGCACGTGAGCCGGAGAGATCTCGCCCGACCCGAGCGCGTCCGATAGTCGGGCAACTCAGTGAGCTTGCGCGCCAGCTCGACCATGCCCGCGCGCCACGCCCGGGTTCATGCGGCACGCGTGCCGGATCGCGCTCGCCGCGTTCGCGTACCCGTCGGCGCGCCAATCGTCGGAGCGTTCGAACTCCGCGACCGCGCGCAGCCATTCGGCCTCTTGCGCGTCGAGCTCCCACCGACGCCGCGCGATCCAGTCCGACGTGGCGAACATACGTTCGATCTTAGAACACGTATGTGACAACGACACCCGGCCGTAACACCGGGCCGTAGCGGTGCGCGCGTGCACCCTGATGCGATTTCGGGGGGTGGGCAATTCGCTCCGTATCGTTGGCAGATGCGGCTCGGCGACGTAGCGAACGGTGAAGCGCAGCAATACGGCAAACCCCTCGACGGTGTCCGGGTACTCGCGGCGGAACAGATGCAGGCGCTGCCGTACGCCACGCAGCTACTGGCCCGGCTCGGCGCCGATGTCGTCAAGGTCGAACACCCTGTGCACGGCGAGTCTGGCCGCGCTTCCACTCCGGCCATGAACGACCCGCAGGGCCGCGCGGTCGGCGCCACCTACCTGCGCAACAATTTCAACAAACGCAGCGTCGGCATAGATCTGAAGCTCCCCGAGGGCAGGGAGCTTTTCCTCGCGCTCGTGCCGAGGTTCGACGTGGTCGCCGAGAACTTCAAGCCGGGCACGATGGAGCGCATGGGCCTCGGCTACGACGTGATCTCGCAGCAGGCGCCGCGCGCGATCTACGTGTCGATCTCGGGCTTCGGCAACACCGTCGAGACCCCGTACCGCGACTGGCCGGCGTACGCGTCGATCGTCGAGGCGATGTCGGGAATCTACGACTACCGCCACCCCGAGGAGCGGCCGGTGACCATCCCCGTCGGCGCGCTGGGCGACATCAGCTCAGCGCTGTTCGGCGTCATCGGGATCATGGCCGCGCTGCGCCACCGCGATCACACCGGCGTCGGCCAATACGTCGACATCGCGATGTTCGACGCGATGGTCGCGATGACCGACATCGTGACGAACTTTTGGTCGCTCGGCGTCCGCCCCGAACCCGAGAAGGGATTGCAGGTCATCTGCGAAGGGTTCCGGGCGTCCGACGGTTATGTCGTCGCGCAGGTGGTGCGCGAACCGCAGTTCTGGAACCTCGGCGACCTCGTGGGCAAGCCCGAGTGGCGCGACGATCCGCGCTTCGCCACGCGCGCGGGCTGGGCCGGCGCGCTCGAGACCGAGATCCGGCCCGCGGTCGACGCGTGGGCGTCGAAGCGTACGAAGCTCGAAGCGGCACGCCAGCTCACCGCGGCGGGCGTGGTCGCCGGCCCCAGCAACCACGCATCCGACGTCATCACGGATCCGCACGTCGCCGCGCGCCACATGCTCGTCGAGATGCCGCGCACCGACGGGGTCGCAGAACCGGTACTCGTCCCCGGCAATCCGGTGAAGCTGTCGAAGGTGAGCGAAGGGCCGGAGACGCGCGTGCCGTGGGTCGGCGAGCACACTGCTGGCGTCCTCGCCGACGAGCTCGGTCTGTCCGAGTCCGAGCTGGCCGGCCTGCGCGAGCGCGGCGTCATCTCCTGAGCCGTCCGCGGCTGGGCGTCGAGCGCGGCGCGCCTCGTACAATCCCGGTGCGGATGTAGCGGAGGTGCGCCGACGGGCGCAGCGCAACGAAGGAGCCCTGTTTCGCAATGGACTTCGATTTCTCGCCCGAGCAACGCGCCTTCGAGCAACAGGTCGTCCAGTTCCTCGACGACCACGACGACCCCGAGATCTTCGACCTGACGCGCGAGAACATGGCCCAGATCGTCGACACGCCGAAGCGCCGGGCCTTCATGCGGGAGCTCGGTGAGCGGGGGTGGCTCGGCCTCACGTGGCCGAAGGAGTACGGCGGTTCCGAGGGCGAGGGCGTGTACGAATACCTCCTGAACGAGCAGCTCGCGGCGCGCGGCGGCCCACAGATCGGAAAGGGCGTCGGCATCATCGGCAAGACGCTCATCAACGAGGCCAGCGAGCAGATGAAGCAGGAATTCCTCCCACAGATCCTGCGCAACGACATCGAGTTCGCGGTGGGTTACAGCGAGCCCAATGCGGGCTCGGACGCCGCTTCCATGCGGCTGAAGGCCGAGCGCGGCGAACGCGACGGCAAGTCGGGCTGGATCCTCAACGGTCAGAAGACGTGGACGACGTCGGCGCACTTCGCGGAGTGGTATTGGCTCGGTACGAGGACCGATCCGGACAACAAGCACATGGGCATCACGCTCATGCTCGTTCCACTCGACCAGCCCGGCGTCACGATCAAGGGCATCTGGACGATGGGCGACGAGCGCACGAATGAGGTCTTCATCGAAGACGTGTTCGTGCCCGACGAGTACGTCGTCGGCGAGGTGAACCACGGCTTCCAGTACATCTCGCAGGCCCTCGACCTCGAGCGCTTCACCATGTTCACGTTCTCGCCGATGAAGCAGCGCCTCGACCTGCTGATCGAGTATGTGAACGACGCCGTGCGTGACGGCGTCCCGCTGCGAGACGACCCGGTCGTCCGCCAACGTATCGCCCAGCTCGCGACCGAGGCGGAAGTCGCTCGCGTGCTCGGCTTGAAAGTTGTCGCGGCTTCGATGAAGGGCGAGAAGGTTCCGGGAACGCCGCCCCCGACCGTCGAGTCGTCGAAGTACAAGCTCTTCGCGACTGAATTCTCGCGCCGCCTCGCGAACGCGTCGATGGACATCGGCGGGCCTGGAACACAACTGCGCGTGCGCACCGAGACCGCACCGATGGAAGGCCGCGCCGAGTCGACTTATCGCTACACCGTGATCGACACGATCGGTGGCGGCTCGTCGGAGGTCCAGAAGAACGTCATCGCCCGGCGCGGGCTCGGGCTCCCGAAGAACTTCTGACCCGTGCTGCAAGGTGTGACGGTTCTCGATCTTGCGTCAGTCGGACCCGCGGCCCGCACGTCGCGCTGGCTCGCCGACTACGGCGCGCGCGTCGTAAAGGTCGGTCCGCCGCCGAAGCAGTCGGGCGTGCAGATCGTCCCGCCCTTCTACGCGTACAGCGGGCACCGCGGGATGCAGCGCGTGCAACTCGACCTCAAGTCGGATGCCGGCCGTGACGCGTTCCTGCGGCTCGCCGCCCGCGCCGATGTCGTCATCGAGAGCTTCCGGCCCGGCGTGATGGACCGCCTCGGCCTCGGGTACGCCGCGGTGCGCGACGTCAACACGCAAATCGTGTATTGCTCGACGAGCGGCTATGGCCAGACCGGCCCGCGCTCTCAGTGGGCCGGTCACGATCTGAACTACCTCGCGGTCGGCGGATATCTCGATTGCTCCGGTCGGAGCGGCGATGACGGCCCGGCACTCCCGGGCGCGACCATCGGAGACGCCGCGGGCGGCGGTATGCACGCCGTGATCGCGATCCTCGCCGCGCTCGTGCAGCGGGCGGCCAAAGGAGAAGGCGCGTACCTCGACGTGTCGGTCGCCGACGGTGTCGTCGCCCTCATGTCGTTGTACGTGGACGAGTATTTGGCGACGGGCGAGGTGCCCGGCCCCCGCCACAACATCCTGACGGGGCGGTATGCGTGCTACGACGTCTACCGCTGCTCCGACGACCGCTGGATCGCGGTCGGCGCGATCGAGCCCCAGTTCTATGCCAACCTCTGCCGCGCGCTCGATTGCGAGCAGTGGCTCGACTGCCAGACCGATGATGCCGTGCAGGACGAGATCCGCGCCGAGTTCCGGACCGCGTTCGCGCGACAGACGCGAGACGAATGGGTCGCGCAACTCGGTCCGGCCGACACGTGTGTGTCCGAGGTTGCGTCGGTGCCCGAGCTTGTGCGCGATGCGCATCTCCGGGCGCGCAACGTCTTCGTCGAGGCGAGCGCGCCCGGCGAGATGAGGTTCGAGCAGGTCGGCTGGGTCCTCGCCGGTATGAATCGGAGCCAACCCGGACCGGTCGTTCGCGATGCGACCGTCACCGACACGGACTCGATCCTCGGAGAGGTCGGCTACTCCGCCGCCGAGATCGCTGCCTTGCGCGAACAGGGAGTAGCCGCGTGAGCGAGCGTGGGGAGGCGGGTATCCCGCCGAGTAGCGAGCGGGGCCCGAGCGGCCCGGC
>DATJAA010000219.1:0-10913 GCA_035516815.1 Acidimicrobiia bacterium
TGAACGTCGATGTGCTGTCGTAAGTCGTGAAGACGAAGTTCCAGCGTTCGAACGTCTGGCCGCCCAGCTCGACCAAGCCACCGCCGCGGGGACAATAATTCCAGGTCTGCCAGTGCTGACTGCTGTAGTCGATACGGAAAGTCCAGCAGCCGTTGGCGGTGAGAAGCACTGTGCCCGGCATCTGCGGACCCTGGGCTTGGCTCTTGGGCGGCAACGACAAGTGCTCTGTACCCGACCCGCGATATACATACACTCCCGCGGCAGGACGAACAGCCAAGTTCGTCGCGGGTTCGGTCACAGAACTCGACGAACTCTGTTCGAAGCGCTTGCGCGCCGCATTGGTCGAGACTTCGTGTGCACCGCTACGGCGCCAGAGAATAAGGAAGACCGACCCTGCCACAACCACGACGAGGCCGATCACGGCGAGTGCGACAACCGACCGGCGCCTCGCGATCATGGCCCTCATTCTTACCTACACCCGAGGTTCGCTCGGCCAACGACCGCCGGGGACGAGCTGCCGCGGAACGCAATCAGCCTGCCGCACGGGTTTCGGTGACGAGCTTCCGGCACCCGGGACCGCCGGTGCACGCCGGCATGTCGCGGTGCACCAAGGCGAGGCGCACGAGTGCTGTCTCGAGATCTCGGACATCGAGCTGCGCCAATTCCGCGACGGCGCGCAACGCCGCAATCTGTCCCGAACCGCGTTGGGAGATGGGTAACCTCAGATGCCGCGCGGTGCGCAACGCGCGCTCATCCAGGGGTGGCTGGGCACCCGGCCACACGTCGCGCAGCTCACGCAGGAAGATGCGCACCGTCGTCGGCCCCCAACCCGGGAAGGCGTCGAGCGCCGCCTCGAGAGCGCGCGGATCCGACACCGTTGCGAGGGTCGAGATCGTCCCCCGACACCGGGCGCGGACATCGGCCGCGAGCTTCTGCAGGCGCGTCGCAGTGCGAAAGTCGTACCGGGCGTAGCCACCCGCGTCAAGCAACGCAACCAGGTCCTCCCATCGACGTTCGCCCGCGTCCAGCACGGTGCGCACACCCGCTTCGACGAGTACTCGGTATGTGCGCACTGCGATCGGAGCGCCGATGCGCGTTCCGAACAGCGTCGCGGCACAGAACCACTGGTCGACGCCGGTCCCGCCGGAATCCAGGTCGATTCCGAGCTCGCGTGAGTACCGACCGCCAAGGGATGCGACGAGCCGGCGCGCAGTCGCCGTCTGCGAACCTCCCGACGGGCCTGCTGCGCTCACCACGCGAACATCCCTTCGAACATGCCCGCGATCATGCCGGCACGATCGCCACGCCTACCTCCGCGGTTGGACACAATGTATGCGGCAGATCCCACACGGGTCGAGATCTCCTCGACGAAATGCACGGTAGATTCGATGCCACGAACCGTCGCCGCGTCCTCGTAGTTGGGCACAGTGACGCTGTCGATCATGTGGCAATGGATCATTCCGATCGGATCGTGCACACGGAGTCGGTGTTGGTCGTCTTGACGCGAGAGACGTGAACCGGATGGATGGCGTCGAAGCGCCTGTGTCGCTCGCGCGGCGCTTCGAGGGTGTGATGTTCGACTGGGACGGTACGGCCGTCACTGATCGGAATGCAGATGCGAGTGAGGTGCGTCGTGTTGTAGAGCGGTTGTGTGCGTGCGGTGTCGATGTCGCGATCGTCAGCGGCACGCATATCGGAAACGTCGACAGCCAACTCGTAGCACGTCCGTCGGGACCAGGACGGCTGTTGCTCGCGCTCAATCGCGGCTCGGAGCTGTTCGAGGTCGGCATCGACGGCCCCGCGCTCCTCGCGCGACGACAAGCGACGACCGAAGAAGACGCCGCGCTGACGCAGGCGGCGGAGGACACCGTCGCCGCGCTCGCGGCACGTGGCCTCGTGACGCGCATCGTGTCGGAGCGCTTGAACCGTCGCAAGATCGATTTGATCCCGGTTCCGGTCTGGGCTGACCCTCCGAAGGCTCAAATCGATCAGTTGCTGGCGGCGGTCGAGACGCGGCTACGCCACGCGGGCATCGATGGTCTCGTGGAGGTCGCCGCGCGGGCGACCGATATCGCGCGTCAGGCGGGGCTCGCGGATCCACGGGTGACGAGCGATGCGAAGCACGTGGAGATTGGCCTCACCGACAAGGCGGATTCCGCCGCTGCGGTGTTCGCGGAGTTTTGGGCCGACGGTATTGCCCCGGAGTTGGTGCTGATCGGCGGTGACGAGTTCGGCACCCTCGGCGGGCTGCCGGGAAGTGACTCGTTCATGCTGGTTGCCGAAGCGAAGAGCGCGGGAGTGTGCTCGGTCGGGGTCGAGCCCAACGGGGTACCCAGCGGCGTCGTGCCGCTCGGAGGGGGTCCGCGGCGATTTCTCCGAGTGCTCGACGATCAGATGCGACGCCGCGCCGATCTCCCTCGGATCGTCGCGCGGGAGGGGTGGTCCTTTGTCGTCGATGAGTTCGATCCCAAGGTCGGGCGAGCGCGCGAGGCGCTGCTCACGATCGCCGACGGTGTCATCGGCACCAACGGCGCGCCACTGTTCATGCACCTCGCGGCACAGCCCGAGCTGACGGCTGCGGGCGTCTACGACGGCGAAGGACCGCTCACTGATCTCCTCGACGGACCACGGTGGGCCACGCTGTCGCGTGCGCTCGGGTCCGAAGACCACGTGCTGCGGACGCTCGATCTGCGCAACGGTCTGCTGGGTGAGGACGTCGTGGGCGGAGCCTCAGTGCAGTCGGTGCGATTCTCATCGTTCGCGCGGCCTGGGATCGCCGTGTTGCGCGCTGATGTCGATCCGCCCGATACCTCCGCTGCGCTCGTGTCCCCCGACGGGCCCGTCCTGGCCGGTGTGTACGGCGGCTACGAATGGATGGCGGCGCGAGGTGCGGGCGGTTCGATTACCGCGGCTGCGTGGCAGGACCGCGACGAGGTTCGCCTGGACCGGATCGCCGCGTACGTCGTGGGCGGCGACGGTGCCGAGCCCGAGCGCGCGGTCGGCCGTCTCGGCGACGCACGTTCGGCCGGGGTCAACGCGTTGTTGACCGAGCACCGTCGCGCGTGGTCGCGGCGTTGGGAGCGAGCGGACATACGCATCGAGGGCGACGATGAGCTCCAACTCGATGTGCGGCTGGCGCTTTTCCATCTCATGGCGTCGGTCGCTGACCGCGGCGAGGCTGCGGGCGGCGCGCGAGGTATCACAGGTCATGCATATCGCGGTCACGTGTTCTGGGACGCCGATCTGTTCGTGCTCCCGTTCCTCGCCGCGACCGCGCCGGCGGCCGCGAGGGCGATGCTCGAGTACCGATATCGCCGACTTCCCGCGGCGCTCGCCGCCGCGCGAGCCGAAGGTCGCCGGGGGGCGCGCTTCCCGTGGGAGTCGGCCGGCAGCGGTTTCGATGTCACCCCCCACTCCGGGCGCGACCACACCGGTCGCGTAATACCGATACGCACGGGCGAGGCCGAGGTGCACATCGTCGGCGATGTCGCCTGGGCGGCGAGCTGTTACATCGACTGGACCGGCGATCACGAGTTCGCCCTCGGTGCCGGCCGACAGATTCTCATCGAGACCGCGCGCTACTGGGCTTCACGCATTCGCCTCGACAGTTCGGGCAGAGGGCATCTCTACGGCGTGATCGGGCCCGACGAGTACCACGAACCGGTCGACGACAACGCGTACACCAATGTGCTCGCCCGCTGGAACTTACGCGGCGCGGCCGAGTCGGCTGCTGCCGTCGACGACGGTGCCGTCGACCGCGACGAGATCCAGACCTGGCTGCGTCTCGCCGCCGCCCTCATCGACGGCCGCGACCCTGCCACCGGTATCTACGAGCAGTTCGCAGGCTTCTTCGAGCTCGAACCCTTGCTCATCCGTGACATCGCGCCCCAACGACCGATCACCGCCGACCTCCTGCTGGGTCGCGAGCGGGTTCGCAGCGCACAGATCGTCAAACAGGCCGACGTGTTGATGCTTCACCATCTCCTCCCCGACGACGTCGAGGCGGGATCCTTGGCTGCAAACCTCGACTACTACGAACCCCGCACCGCGCACGGCAGCTCCCTGTCGCTCGGCATTCACGCGTCGCTGTTCGCTCGCGCCGGCCGGATCGACGAAGCCGTCACCGCGCTCCGGCGGGCCGCCGGAGTCGACCTCGACGACCTGGCCCGGACCGGCGCCGGGGGTGTCCATCTCGGCGCGATGGGAAGTGTCTGGCAGGCCCTCGCGTACGGGTTCGCGGGTCTCCGGCCGCGCGGCGATGCGCTCGTCGTCGACTCACGGCTTCCCGACACCTGGTCAATCCTGGAATTGCGAGTCCAGTTTCGGGGCGTCTGCTTGGCGCTTCGGCTGGAGTCCGAGGCAATCATCGCGGCCGCGTCGGCGCCGGTCGTCTTGATCGTCGACGGTCGTCGCGTTCTCTGTCCGACCGGCGAGACGCGCATTCCTCGTTCCAACCCAAGAGGTGCATGATGACGATCCTCGCTGCGATCGACGACTCAGCTGCGGCCCGACCCGTGCTCAACTTCGCCCGCCGACTTGCGACACTGTTCGCAACACGCGTCGAAGCCGTGCACGTGCAAGAGAACGGCAGCGGACAGAGCGCCGCCGCGATCGCGGAGGCCGCGCACCTCTTCCTGCACGTCCGACACGGCGATATCGCCTCGGCCTTGCGCGCAGAGGTACACGAGCGAGACGCTCTCGCACTCGTCATCGGAACCCGCAGCCTCCCCGCGGGCACAACACCCGCCGGTCACATCGCGTTGGATCTCGTGCAGTCTCTCGACCTGCCGGTCGTCGTCGTGCCTCCGCACGCGGCGGACCGGGCCTTGCGCCGCTTCCTGGTCGCGGTCGAGGGAGACGGCGAGAGCCCTGCCCTACGGGGGCTGTTTCAGTGGCTCGATACTCAGCCGCCGCCCGAGGTGGTCGTGGTTCACGTCATCGAACCGTCCGCCCTGCCTCCCTTCGCCGACAGTCCCGTGCACGAGGCCGACGCATTCGCACGCGAGTTCATGATCAGCGCGTCGCAATCCGTTGTCACCGACGCGTCTCGAGTCCGTCTCGAAATGCGCATAGGCAGCCCGCCAACGGTCCTCTGCGACGCCGCCCGTGAACTCGACGTCGACCTCGCGGTCATGGCCTGGCACCAAAACCTCGCCGAAGGTCATGGTCGACTCGTGAACGAGATGCTGACGGGCGCCACAGTTCCCATCGCCCTCCTGCCCATCGACCTTCACCCCGACCCGCCACCGCTACCCGCCGAAGCCAGAGAGCCTCGCCGCGCGTGAACGGGTCGAAGGACCCTTACGTCATCGTCTCCGCGCGCCCAGACTGTCTTGTGGAGATAGACGATCTCGGTCGCCGCCGCGGCGACCTGCAGAGATGAGGAGGTTACTGATGGCGAAGACATCTGTGGTTCGCAAGGATGAGCGGTCGTCGATGCCGAGTCTGTCGGACCGGTTCGACGCGCCGATCTGGGCGGCTCTGCTGGATTGGCCGTCGTTCGCGGCGCTGCGCGACAGCGAGCAACTGTTGCGGATCGAAGAGTCGGTGGACGAGGACACGCTGGTGATCCGGTCCGAGATCCCGGGCATCGATCCGGACAAGGACGTCGAGATCGACGTACGGGATCACATGCTCGAGATCCGTGCCGAGCGGCGCGAGGAAAAGACCAGCGAGGAGAATGGGGCCCGGCGGAGCGAGTTTCGCTACGGCAGCTTCTACCGTGCCGTGCCACTCCCGGCCGACGTGCACGAAGATGACATCCAGGCTTCCTACAAGGACGGCATCCTCGAAGTCCGCGTCCCCCAGGCCGCGAAGCCCGAGCCGAAGCGGCACCGCATCTCCATCAAACGCAAGTAACGCACCACTCAGAGTGGGGGGCGCAGCCGTACCGTGCGTCCCTCACCCGGATCCCTTCGCTTTCCGCTCGGCATGCGCGGCGCGCTAGGGAGAACGTGTGCGATGTGTCTGATCTACTGACGCGGTTCCCGGACGCAATGGACGACTGAGAAGGGGACAGTTCCCTGAGGACGGCACGCGAGCTCCGAGACGAATGAATCGCCCGCGGCCTCCGTTCAAGCCTCTGCGCTTGCAGGGATGGTTCGGTCCGGGCGTAGTCAGCGCCGCTCTGCTGGCCTTGTTTGCGGGCTTCGGACAGTTCGGCGCAGTGGCCGCGCTCGGTGACGTGGCCAAGAGCTTCGGCCATCTCTCGCACGGACCGGCTCTCTCGGAACAAGCGGGACTGTCGGGGACGGAGTTGGGATTGGGATTGACCGTGGTGCGCCTCGCGTCGCTGGGTGCACTCCCTCTCGCCGGTCTCGCTGATCGCTTCGGGCGACGTCGCATGTTGCTTACGACTTGCCTCATCGGGTTGGCGCTCACCGCCGCGGCGGCGGCCAGCCCAGGCTATTGGTGGCTCGTCGTCATCTTCGCCCTCGGCCGTCCGTTTCTCAGCGCGACCGCCACTCTCGCGCAGGTCATCGCCGCCGAAGTCACGGCCGCGCCGGACCGGGCCCGCGCCGTCGCTCTTGTCGCGGCCGGCTACAGCTTGGGAGCCGGGATCACCGCCGTCATCCACAGTCTCGCGGCTGACCTGCTCGGGTTCCGCGGCATCTTCGCTCTCGCTCTGGTCCCCATGGCATTCCTACCGTTGGTGAGCCGAAGGGTCGTTGAGCCGGATCGTTTCGTGCGAGCGGCGGCCGCTTCGGAACATCCTCTGCCCGTGCTCGGTGCGGTCGCGCCCGCATTCCGCAGACGTCTCGTGGTCGTTGCCGCAATCGCATTCGCGGTGTCCATCATCACCGGACCGGCGAACAGCCTGCTGTTCCTTTACGCCCAGAACGTCGTGCGGCTCTCCGGCGTTGCGACCGCGACGATGGTCGTTCTCGCCGGCGGCCTGGGTCTCGTCGGACTGCTCGTGGGCCAGCGGCTTGCCGACCACTGGGGACGGCGCCCCACCGCCGGGCTGGCCATGGTGGCGATCGCGTTCTTCTGCATCGTCGCCTACAGCGGTTCCGTTGCCGGCCTCATCCTGGGGTACGTACTCGGGGTGTTCGCGGCCGCGATGTTCGCACCTGCCGCGGGCGCCCTGTCGAACGAGCTGTTCCCGACGTCGGTGCGCGCATCGATCGCGGGCTGGCAGGTCGCGGCCGGCGTCCTGGGAGCCGTGGCCGGACTCCTGGTGTTCGGTGCCGTGGCTGATGTCAGCAACCGCTTCGGCCTCGCGGCGCTCGTGACCTTCGCTCCCGTGACGGGCGCCGCGCTCCTCTTCTGGCGGCTTCCGGAGACGCGAAATCGAGAGCCGGAGGATCTCTGGCCCACCACTGCCTAGACGAAAGAGCCGCGGAGGACATCTGAGGTGTCACGTCGCCGGGTGTTCAGCGTGAGCCCGGATGAACGCCGTCCAGGTTTGGTAGCCGCCGTCGAGGTTGCGAGCTTTGATTCCGAGCTCGTGCATCAGCGCCGTCGCGGTATGTCCTCGCTGACCGACTTCGCAATACACGACGACGGGCGCGCTGGACAGCATGCCGAGCTGGTCGCGGAGTGAGTCGATCGGCACGTTGATCGAACCGGGGATCGCGCCGGCGGCGTGTTCCTCCGCGGTGCGCACATCCATGATGATCCATCCCTCGTCGATCAGCCCCTCGAGCTCATTCGGGTGGACCACGTCGCAATCTCCGCTCAACACATTTTCTGCCATGTAGCCGAGCAGGTTCACGGGGTCTTTGGCCGACGAGAACGGCGGCGCGTACGCGAGTTCGAGGTCTGCGAGACGATCGGCGGTGATATTGCCGGCCATCGCGGTTGCGATCACGTCGATCCGCTTGTCGACGCCGTGACGACCGACGATCTGCGCACCGAGGATCACTCCGTCGTTCGGATCGAAGATCAGCTTCGTGGCCATACGCGTCGCGCCCGGGTAATACGTCGCGTGGTCGAACGGGTGTGAATGGATCGCCTTGAAGGGCCGGCCCCTCGTTTGCAGCCGGCGCTCGTTCCATCCGACGGTCGCGGCGACGAGATCGAACACTTTGACGATTGCCGTCCCGAGCGACGCGACCGGATGCGAGGGCCGGCCGGCAATGTGGTCTGCCACTCGGCGCCCCTGGCGGTTCGCAACGTTCGCGAGGGCAATGAGTGACGTCGCGTGCGAGATCGCGTCAGCCTTCTCGACTGCATCGCCAACTGCATAGATGTCGGGATCGTTCGTCTGGTTCGTTTCGCCCACCTGTATGCCCCCGTGCGGTCCGAGCACGAGACCAGCCGCTTGCGCCAGTTGGACGTCGGGCCGAACGCCGATGGCGCCGACGACGAGGTCCGCGGGAAGCACTCGCCCGTCGGCGAGCGTCACCGTGCGCTCCTCGACCGATGCGACCGTCGCGCCGGTCTCGATATGGACGCCGTGCGCGATGAGCTCATCGGCGACGAGGATCGCGAGCTCCGGGTCCAGGGGGGGCAGCACCTGGGGGGTCGCCTCGACGATCGTCACGGCGATGCCCTGCCCGACGAGGTTCTCGGCCATCTCGAGGCCGATGAATCCCGCGCCGATCACGACCGCGGTTGCTGGTGCCACGTCGACGTCGCCGAAGAGGCGGGCCGCGTCTTCGACGGTCCGCAGGGTGCGAGCCCGGTCGTATCCGGGGATCGGGGGCCGCACCGGCGCGGCACCCGTGCTGAGCACGAGCTTGTCGTAGCCGAGCACGGTCTCGGCACCCGTGATCGTGGAACGGGTTGTGACGGTTTGCGCCGCGCGATCGATCGCGACGACGTCGTTGTGGACCCGGGCGTCGAGCCGGAACCGATCGAAGAGTTGTTCCGGGGTCTGCAGTGTGAGGTCATCCTCGGCTTCGATCAGCCCACCGACGAAATACGGCAAACCACAGTTGGCGAACGAGACGTGGCCGGACCGCTCGAGAATGGTGATGCTCGCGTCGGCATCGAGGCGTCGCAGGCGGGTCGCCGTCGACATCCCGCCCGCGACGCCACCGACGATCACCACACGCAGTACCGCTCCCGTAGGTGCGGGATCTTCAGTCATCGCAGCCTCTCGGATGGGTTGCTGTTCGGATTTCCAGGGTAGGGCCGTCAAGGTTCGGGTGAGCGCTCCGGTGGGTGCCGCGATGTCGGCGGCGCGGCCGAAGAGTTCTACGAGCGTGCCGCCGGCGGCCACATCATCTTCACCTGATCAGCCGCCAACACCCTACGGTCGGTCAGCTACCCGCGATTCCGACCACCGGCGCGTTCAGCCGAGCGCCGCCCATCGAGCCGAGGAAGCGCCGACCGATGGCGAACACGCCGCCGTCGGAGGCTGCGAGCCAGCCGCTCTGGCAGGTCCCGATTGCTCCGGCGACGCCGACGATCGGCGCCCGCCCGTGGAGCGCAGGCTGCGACCCACACGAGAACGTGCCCGACCCTGCGGCGGTCGTGAACAGCTGGCCGGGCGCGGTCACCGCCTCGAACGCCCGATCCGTTCCGGCGACTGGGGTGATACCGACGAAGTCGAAGTGCTCGCCGCTCAGCTCGATGGCGGGTGGGCCGCCGGGTGCCGTCGCGTCGCCGAACGAGAACGCTTCTCCCTCGGTCGTGAGGAGCCAGTATCCCTTCCCGCTGCCGGTGCTCGTGATGCCGATCACGGGCGCGAGAACGTGCGCGCCGCTGAGTGAGCCGAAGAATCGCGCGTCGCCGAACGCGAACACACCTCCGTCCGAGGAGACCAGCCAGTAGCCGCGGCCGTCAGATGTGGAAGCGATGCCGACGACCGGCTGGTTGAGTGGAGTGCCACCCATGGAGCCGAAGTAGCGGGCGCTGCCGAACGTGAACACGCCACCGTCGGCAGCCGCGAGCCAATAGCCCTTCCCATCCCCTGTCGTCGCGACACCCTTGATGGGGGCATTCAGTCGGTGGCCTCCCATCGAGCCCGCAAACGGGCGGCCGAAGGTGAACACGCCGCCATCCGCGGCCGCCAGGACGTAGCCCGGCGTCGTCGCGCTCGCCGTCGACGCGAGGATTCCTCCGAGCCCTCCGACGGCGAGCACGAGTGCCGCGACGAATCGGGCGGATCTTCGGATGCGACGCTTCGACATACTCACATCGTGCTCTCACGGTGCTCGCTCCGCCAGCGTCGAGCAACAGCTTTGGCGCCGGCCAGTCCTCCGTCACGAGCCGCGAACCACAAGCCGTGACCCGACCGCGTTGCCGCCATCCCCACGATCGGCTGATTCAAGCGGATCGAACCCGTCGACCCGAAGAACCGCGGAGTCGGGCCGTTCGACCCTACCTAGGCCGGCGTCTTCACTGCGAAGATCATCGGGAGTACCGCGCCGGCGGCGACGAAGCGCTCGTACGGATCGCGGTTGAGGAACTCTTCCGAATCGAGGGTCCGTGAATTCGTTGCTCATTTGTGCGTCCCGCTCGCATGGCAACACCGCCAGGGTCGCGCGAGCGATCGCAGACGTCCTTGGCTCCGGCGTCGTTGACGTCTCGGAATTCGACCCACGCCGGATCAGTGAGTATGACCTCGTCGGCTTCGGGTCGGGGATCTATGGGATGTCCTTCGATCGCGAGTTGCGCCGGCTCGCAGGTTCTCTGCCGCCGGCTCGCGGTGTTGATGCCTTCGTATTCGCGACGAGCGGGTTCGGACGGATCAACGAACACCCATTCCGCCGCCCGCTCGCGGCAATACTCGAACGCGCCGGGTACCCAGTGATCGATACGTTCTGCTGTCGCGGCCTCGACACATGGCTGCCACTGCGCATCGTTGGCGGCATCAACAAAGGTCACCCCGACGACGCTGACCTGGCCCGTGCACGCGAATTCGCGACGAGGCTCCGTGATCGGAGCACCGCCTCTCGGACGATCGAACGAACGACATCCGAACGAACGACATCGTGACCGTAGTGAATCCAAGACGCGTG
>DATJAA010000220.1:0-2655 GCA_035516815.1 Acidimicrobiia bacterium
TCGCGAAGAACGCGGGCAGCAACAGGCGACCGTGCATGTAGTCGCCGCCGATCGCCGTGATGTAGAGCGCGTGCGCCGCGCCGGCTGCGAGCATCGCCACTGTCGCGACCGCCACCCGCCGGTCGTGCCGCGCGAGCCAGCGGTACGCGATCGTCGCGGTCAGCAGTGCGAACGTGAGCCACAGGTGGTAAGGAGTGATGAAGTTCTCCGCGTAGGCCCAGCCCTGACCGAGATGCAGGCCGCCCGCGTCCTTCGCCAGCGCGGTCGTCGGCACCAGTGTCGCGTAGTAGCCCATACGGAAGATCTCGAACGCGACGGGCAGGGCGAACACCGCGACGAGATCGAGCACGACGCGGCGCGGGCGTACGAGCACGAACCACGCCACAAGCAAACAGAGCAGCATGAGCGTGAGATCGGGACGAACGAGCGGCGCGAGCCCGAGGATGACGCCGTACGCGAAGCGTCGACGGGTACCGAATGTGCCGACGCGCACCGCGGAGACGAGCACGAACCACGACGCGGCGATCCACAGCCAGACCAGGCCCATCTCGAGGCCCGACGTCGAGAAGTCCCACACGACCGCGACCGAAGCCACGAGGATGAGCCCGACCGGTACCGCGATCCCGCCTTCCTCGCGGTGCAGCACGCGGGTGGCCTTGCCGGCAACGGCGAACGCGGCGACGGCGGCGAGCAGGCTCGCGATGAGCGTGATCCATTCCATGCTCGCGAACGCGCCGAACAACGCGCGGCCGATTACGAGCACGACGAGCCACAGGGTGCTCGTCGAGGCCTCGACGCGTTCGCCGGCGTTGAACACCGGACCGTGACCCGCGAAGATCTGGTCGACGATCCGCAGGTTGATGAACGCGTCCTCGTCCATCCAGCGGTGCTGCCAGCCACCTACCGCGATCATGAGCGCGGGAACGTACGCGGGTACGGCGACTGCGAGCCGCCGCGCGCGCGAAGGCGCCGGCACCTCGGGGTAGCCGTCGTCGGGCGGTGCCAGAACCGTCGTTGTCCCCGAAGTCACGGGCAGAGGCTACGGGAACCAGCGCCGCGGTGAGCCGCCGAGCGGGCGGCCGGCACTAGGTTTCCCCGCCGTGACCCGATTCGGGCGGTTGTTGCTCGTCATCATCGCGGTCGCGTTCGGGATCCGTGTCGCGTACGTCGCGATCGCCAAGGCGGGACCCTGCCCGATCGTCCTCGCCAACGGGACGCGAGCCGGGAGCTCTCCCAGCAAGTGCGAGCGTGGAGACGAGCTCTTCTACAACGCCGAGGCGAACAACCTCGCGAACGGGCATGGTTTCACCGAGCCGTTCACGGCGCTCACGAGTCCCGGTTCGAAAGCGCAACCGGCCGCTGATCACCCGCCCCTTACCGTCCTCGTGCTCGCGCCGGTGTCGTGGTTGGCCGACCATCCGCCGCTCTCGTGGGTGATCAAGGAGCCGCTGCACGACCACGTGCGCGAGCACCGCTACACGATGGTGTTGCTCGGAACCGTGCTCGTGGGTCTCATCGGCCTCCTGGGGCGGCGGATCGCCGGCGATTCTGTCGGGCTGGTCGCCGCCGGCATCGCCGCGATCAGCCCGAACATCTGGGTCAACGACGGGCTCGTCATGTCCGAGACGCTCACCGCGCTCACAGTCGTCGCCGCGATGCTCGCGACACTCTGGTGGCGCGACAAGCCGTCCTGGCGCCGGGCCGCCGCCGTCGGGGCGATCTGCGCGATCGCGACCCTCGCGCGCGTCGAGTTCGTGCTGCTCGTCCCGTTGCTCGCGATCGGAGCCGCGCTGACAATGCCGCGGCCGTGGGCCGAGCGAGCCAAGCTTGCCGCGGTCGCGACGGCGGTCGCCCTCGTGGTGCTCGCGCCATGGGTCGGCTTCAATCTCACGCGGTTCCACGATCCGACCTTCGTGTCCACGAACGACGGGCTCACGCTGGCGGGAGCGAACTGCGATCCCGTCTATCACGGGAGCGCGACGGCATTCTGGTCGCTCTCGTGCGCGGCCAATCCGCCGCCGGGAGACCAGTCGCAGGCGTCGAGTGCGCTTCGCCGCCGCGGGCTCGACTACATGCGCGCGCATCTCGGGCGGCTGCCGGTGGTCGTCGCCGCCCGGATCGGCCGTACGTGGAGCTTGTTCCGCCCGCTCGACATGGTGAAGCTCAATACGGGCGAGGACCGGGAGGAATGGGTGACGCGTCTCGGCCTGGTCGTCTACTACCCGACGCTGCTGCTCGCGATCGCCGGATCCGTCGTGCTCTGGCGGAGGCGGGCGTCGCGCTTCGCACTGTGGGTGCTCCTCGTGCCGCCGATCATCGTGACGCTGAACACGATGGCTACGTACGGGCAGACGC
This sequence comes from Acidimicrobiia bacterium, assembly GCA_035516815.1. GTDB lineage: Bacteria > Actinomycetota > Acidimicrobiia > IMCC26256 > PALSA-610 > PALSA-610. The sequence continues at coordinate 2,356 of DATJAA010000220.1, forward strand.
GTTTTCGCGCCGGGGCCGAGCCCTCGCTGGCCCTGCTGGCTGCGGTCGGTGCGGTGGCGATCGTGCGGCGGCTCCGGCGGCCGGCCCGCGCGCATGCCGGGTGACCGATCTCCTGTAGTAGTACCGGAGCCCGTATGACCGCCACTGTCGCGCGCCTGGAAGCCCCGGCGACCACCGACGAGTCGTACGTCGGCGCGCTCGACGGTCTGCGCGCGATCGCGGTTGCCGCCGTGATCGTGTATCACTTCGCCCCGACGGTTCTGCCCGCGGGCTTTCTCGGCGTCGACGTCTTCTTCGTCG
>DATJAA010000221.1:0-10868 GCA_035516815.1 Acidimicrobiia bacterium
GAGATGAGGACGGATCATCTGGTAGATCCAGTCGGCGTAGTTGTCGGCGCTCTCCAGCACGCTCAGCACGCCCGAGAGCTCCGCATCGGAGTCGTCGAACTCGGCCGGCGGGATGCTGCGGTCGGGCGCGTTGTCGAGACGGGTGCGGAGGTTCTGCCAGGCGCCGGAGTAACGGACGACGCCATACATGGCGCGCACGCCGTCCCTCCACCCGATCTTCTTGCCTTCCAGGTACGTACGACCCGAATAGGAGATGCCGACCTCGTAGAGACGCCACCCTGCCGCGGCAACCTTCGCGGTGATCTCCGGCTCGAACCCGAACCGGTCCTCCTCGATGACGAACGACTGGATGACCTCGCGCCGGAACGCCTTGTAACACGTCTCCATGTCGGTGAGGTTCATGTTGGTGAACATGTTCGACGCGGTCGTCAGGATCCGGTTGCCGACGGCATGCCAGTAGTAGAGGACCCGGTGCGGATTCCCCGAGTGAAAACGAGAGCCGTAAACGACGTCGGCATCGCCGGCGAGCAAGGGTCCGAGCACGGTCGCGTACTCCTGCGGGTCGTACTCGAGGTCGGCGTCCTGCACGATGACGAACGGTGCCGTCGCCTCCTGGAAGCCGCGCCGCAACGCGGCACCTTTGCCGAGGTTGATCGGCTGCACGAAGAGCCGGATCCGCGGGTCGTAGATCGACTTCACGATCTCCGCCGAGCCGTCGTCGGAACCGTCGTCCACGACGATCAATTCCTGGACGTACGGAGAGGCCAGCACCCGCCGGATGACCTCATCGAGGGTCGCGGCCTCGTTATACGTGGGCATCACCACCGACAGGCACGAAACGATCCCGACCATTCCCGGCAGTGTGTCACAGGGGTCATTCCGACCGGTGTGACCTGCGGTTCCCGTAGGCTGACGGCCCGCGCACCGCCCGGGAGCGTCGGCGTCGGAACCGGGGCGTTTAGCTCAGTCGGTAGAGCACCTGCCTTACAAGCAGGGGGTCGGCGGTTCGAGCCCGCCAGCGCCCACGACCAGGGGTCCCGCAGGGTCGTGAGTGAGTCCTCACTCAGCTATAGTGCAAGGTTCATGATCGGCCCGGCCACTGCGACAGAACCCCCGAGCAAGGCAAAGCGGGCGCCTGCACTGGCGCCCGACGATCGGCGCGCCATGATCGTCCTCGCCACGCTGCCGCTACTGCTCGAGCACGGCGAGCGGGTCACGAGCCGACAGATCGCGGAGGCGGCGGGAATCGCGGAGGGAACGATCTTTCGCGTCTTCAGCGACAAGGACGAGATAATCGCGGCCGTCATCGAGGCCGCGCTCGATCCCCAGCCGCTCGAGCTCGCGCTCGAAGACATCCCCGATGGTCTCTCGTTCGAGGAAGCTCTCGCGGCCGCGGTCGTGATCATCCAGCAGCGCGTGATCGACGTATGGCGATTGACGTCGAGCGTGGGAACACGCTTTCACGAGCTGACGCGCCGCCCGGTATCCGACAGCGACGCGCTCGTGCGCCTCTTCGAGGCGCATCGCGACGAGATCCAGGTGGCACCCGCCGTCGCCGCGCGGCTACTGCGCGCGCTCACGCTGTCGACGACGCACCCGATGCTCGCCGGCGAACCGAGGACACCGGCCGAGCTGGTGCACCTCTTCCTGCACGGGGTCGCGGGGAAGGCGGGCTCGTGCTAGCCCGGCTCCTTCGTTCGCACTTGAGTCCCTACCGACGGACGTTGATGTTGATCGTCGTGCTGCAAACGGTGCAGACGTCGGCAGCACTCACCTTGCCGACGATCAACGCGCGGATCATCGACAACGGCGTGCTCCCGGGGAACATTGGTTACATCTACACGTGGGGCACCATCATGGTGTTCTTCGCCTTCGTGCAGGTCGTCTTCGCGGTCGCGGCCGTGTACTACGGCGGCCGGGTCGCGATGAGCTTCGGGCGCGACCTTCGCAAGAACCTCTTCCATCAGGTCACCGACTTCTCGGCGCGTGAGGTCGGATCCTTCGGCGCGCCGTCGTTGATCACGCGCATCACGAACGACGTACAACAGGTACAGCTGCTCGTCGTCATGGCGTGCACGATGGCCATCGCGGCACCGATCACCATGGTCGTCGGTGTTTTCATGGCGCTGCGCCAGGACATCGGGCTCTCCGTGATCCTCGTCGTCGCAATGCCCGTCGCGGCGGTCGTGCTCGGCTTCATCGTGTCCCGGATGGTGCCGGCGTTCCGGCTGATGCAAGAGCGCATCGACCAGGTCAACCGGGTGCTGCGCGAACAGATCACCGGGATCCGGGTCGTCCGGGCGTTCGTTCGCGAGCCGGAGGAGACCAAGCGGTTCGGGCAGGCGAACTCGGATCTCACGGAGGTGTCGCTGCGCGCAGGCCGGCTGATGTCCTCGATGTTCCCGACGGTGAACCTGCTCATCAATGCGTCGAGCGTCGCCGTGCTCTGGATCGGCGCCAGTCGCGTGAACGCCGGCCACATCGAGGTCGGCTCGCTCGTCGCGTACCTCAGCTACCTCGTGCAGATCCTCATGTCGGTCGTGATGGCGACGTTCATGATCTCGATGATCCCGCGGGCGTCCGTCTCGGCCGACCGTATCCAAGAGGTCCTCGACACCGACGCGAGCGTCGTGCCTCCGTCCGACCCCGTACGCGCGGTCCGCGAGCCCGGCGCGCTCGAGTTCCGCGGCGTCGGGTTCCACTACCCGGGCGCCGGGCATCCCGTATTGACCGACATCTCGTTCGCGACCGCGCCGGGCCAGACGACCGCGATCGTCGGGAGCACCGGCGCGGGCAAGAGCACGCTCGTCAACCTCATCCTCCGGCTGTTCGACAGCACCGACGGCGAGGTTCTCGTCGGCGGCGTCAACGTGCGCGACCTCGACCCGGACGTGCTGTGGAGCACGATCGGTCTCGTTCCCCAGCGGCCCTATCTCTTCTCGGGCACGGTTGCGAGCAACCTCCAGTACGGAAAGCCCGACGCCACCGAGGCGGAGATGTGGGAGGCGCTCGACGTCGCGCAGGCGAGCGATTTCGTGCGGGCGATGCCCGGAGGGCTGTCGGCGCGCATCGAGCAAGGCGGCACGAACGTGTCGGGCGGGCAGCGCCAACGGTTGTCCATCGCGCGCGCCCTCGTACGCAAGCCCGACATCTACGTGTTCGACGACTCGTTCTCCGCGCTCGACCTCGCCACCGACGCGCGGCTCCGGGCGGCGCTGGTGCCGTACACGAGGGATGCGGCCGTGGTCATCGTCGCCCAGCGCGTCTCTACCATCCAGACCGCCGACGACATCCTGGTGCTCGAGGACGGCGCGGTGATCGGCCGCGGCAAGCACGACGATCTCGTGCGGGACAACCCGACCTATGCCGAGATCGTGCAGTCGCAGATCGGCGAGAAGAGCGAAGCGGCATGACGGTCATCGACGATCACGCCGACCAGGAAGAGATCGATCTCTCCGCGCCAGACACTCGCGCGGCAGGCCGGTGGAACTCGGCGGGCGTTCCGGGTGAGCGGTCGAAGGACTTCCGGAGCGCGCTGCGGCGTCTCTTCGGGATGCTCGGCCCGATGAAGGTCGTGCTGGGCATCGTCTTCGTCGTCGCAATCGCGAGCGCGACTCTGAACGTGTTCGGGCCGCGGGTGCTCGGGCACGGCACCGATATCATCATCGCCGGGGTCCGCGACCACCACATGAACTTCGCCGCGTTGCACCACGTGCTGGTCCAAGCGTTGATGTTGTACGCGGGGTCGTCGGCGCTGTCGATCGTCGCTGCGTACATGCTGGCCGGCGTGATCCAGCGCTTGATGTTCAGGCTGCGCTCCGACGTCGAGGACAAGGTCAACGCGCTCCCGCTCAGCTACATCGACAAGCAGTCACGCGGCGACCTCCTCAGCCGGGTCACCAACGACATCGACAACGTGGCCCAGAGCCTGCAGCAGACCTTGAGCCAGATGCTGACCTCGATCCTGTTGCTCATCGGAACTGCGGCAATGATGTTCACGATCTCGCCGTTGCTCGCGGTCGTCGCGCTCACGACGGTTCCGGTGTCGATCTGGGGAATGCGCGTGATCGCCGCGCGCGCCCGCCCGAGGTTCATCTCGCAGTGGCGGGGAACCGGCATCCTCAATTCCCAGATCGAAGAGACCTTCACGGGCCACGCCGTGGTGAAGGCCTTCGGACGCCAGCGTGAAGTCGAGCAGCGGTTCCGTGAGACGAACGACGAACTGTACGAGTCGTCGTTCGGCGCACAGTTCATGTCGAGCCTGATGCAGCCATGGACGATGTTCATGGGCAATCTCCAGTACGTGATCGTGGCCGTCGTCGGCGGCCTGCGCGTGGCGAGCGGTGCGATCACGGTCGGCGACATCCAGGCGTTCGTCCAGTACTCCCGCCAGTTCTCGATGCCCCTGACCCAGGTCGCGTCGATGATGAACGTCTTCCAGTCGGGTATCGCGTCGTTCGAGCGGGTGATCGAATTCCTCGACGCCGACGAGCAGGTTCCCGGCGCGGTCGACACGGAACCGTTGCCGCCGGTGCGCGGACGGGTCGAGTTCCGCGACGTCACCTTCTCCTACGACCCCGACCGGCCGCTGATCGAGTCGCTGTCGCTCGTCGCCGAACCCGGCCAGACCATCGCGATCGTCGGACCGACGGGCGCGGGCAAGACGACGCTCGTGAACCTGATCATGCGGTTCTACGAGTTGAACGGCGGCACCATCACACTCGACGACCGCGACATCTCGTCGATCCCGCGGGCCGAGCTGCGCTCCAAGATCGGGATGGTGTTGCAAGACACGTGGCTGTTCGGCGGAACGATACGCGACAACATCGCGTACGGGAACCCCGACGCCACCGACGAGCAGATTCTCGAAGCGGCGCGCGCCACGTACGTCGACCGCTTCGTCCACTCTCTGCCCGACGGGTACGACACGATGATCAACGAAGAGGGCGACAACATCAGCGCCGGGCAGAAGCAGCTGCTCACGATCGCACGCGCGTTCCTCGCCGATCCCGCCATCCTCATACTCGACGAGGCCACCAGCTCGGTCGACACCCGCACCGAGGTGCTGATCCAGGAGGCGATGAACGCACTACGGCGTGATCGCACGAGCTTCGTGATCGCGCACCGGTTGTCGACGATCCGCGGGGCCGACATCATCCTCGTGATGGAGGAGGGTCGCATCGTCGAGCAGGGCTCTCACAAGGAGCTGCTCGAGCACGACGGCCCGTACTCGCGGCTCTACAATTCGCAGTTCGTCGCGCCGGCCGTCGACATCGACGCCGAGGTCGCCTGACCGATCGCCTTCGTCACGCGCCGGCGCCCGGTCCCGGCAGGATCTCGAACGAGCGAGTCCCGGCGACGAGCGCTTCGGGCGTCTGCGGCCGGCCGAGGTGGAAGCCCTGCGCGTAGTCGCAGCCGAGCGCGAGGAGTTGCCGGAACTGGTCCTCGGTCTCGACGCCCTCGGCGATCACCGTGAGCTCAATGTTGTGCGCGAGGTCGATGATGCCTTGCACGATTGCCTGATCACGGCGGTCGCGACCGAGCGGCGCCACGAAGCTGCGGTCGATCTTCACCACCGTGACCGGCAGGTCCTTCACGTAGGTGAGCGAGGAGTAGCCGGTCCCGAAGTCGTCGACCGCGAGTGTGATGCCGAGGTCGTGGAGGGCGTGCAGGCGGCGCTGCTCGCCACTCGAGTCGACCGCCATCCAGCTCTCGGTGAGCTCGAACGAGAGCCGCACCTCGGTCGGGTCGACGCCCTCGGCGGCGAGCAGGCGTGCGACGTCGTCGACGAAGTTCTGCTCGGCGAGCTGGCGCGGTGAGAGGTTCACACTCAAGTGGAGATGGTCTCCGGCGTCGCGGCCGTCATTCCAGCGGGCGACGGTCGCACACGCATCGGCGATGACCCACTGCCCGATGGGCACGATCAATCCCGTGCGCTCGGCCGGTTCCAGGAACTCGGCCGGGGCGAGCAGGCCCCTTTCGGGATGGTTCCAACGCAGCAGGGCCTCGACGCCGACGATGCGCCGCGAGCGCATCTCGACGATCGGCTGGTAGTGGAGGACGAGCTCCTCACGCTCCAGCGCGTGCGCGAGATCGGATTCGATGCGGACGCGGTGCCGAGCCGCACGCCGGGTGACCTCATCGAAGAACTGAACCTTGCCCGACCCCCCGTGCGCCTTGGCGAAATACATCGCGGCGTCCGCCTCGCTCAACAGGGCTTCGATGCTGATCATGTCGTGCTCCACGCACGCGACCCCGATGCTCACACCGACCGCGAGTTGTTCGCCGGCGAGCACGAACGGCGCATCGAACGCGCGCCGGATGCGTTCGGTGATCGTGGCGGCCGATTCGCGATCGCCGACGTCCTCGCACAGGATCACGAACTCGTCGCCTCCGAAGCGCGAGAGCGTGTCGGTCGTGCGGAGCACACCTTGCAGCCGCACCGCGACCTGCTTGAGCAGCTCGTCGCCCGTCTGATGGCCGAAGGTGTCGTTCACGAGCTTGAAGCGGTTGAGGTCGAGGAACATGACGACGGGCGGGTTGCCGCCGCGCCTGTGCAGCATCTCGATCGCGTGGTTCAAGCGGTCGACGAGCAGCTGCCGGTTGGGGAGACCGGTCAGGCCGTCGTGCAGTGCCTGGTGTTCGAGCAACGCCTCGACCTGCTCCTTGGCCTCGCCGGTCGTGCCCGCCATCCGGATGACGATGGAGAACACGAACGCGCCGAGGAAGCCGATGGTCATCGCGTGCGACCGCGACATGAACGACGGTGCCCAGTTGAGGAACACCAGGCTCTGGCCGATCGCGCAGCCGGTCACCGACCATCCGAGCGCCGCCCGCCAGGTCGACGCGCCCGACTGTTCGATGTCGGCGAACGCCGCGAAGGCGTATGCCATCCCGAGCTCGGGACCCCAACCCGACAGATAGATGACCGACGTGACGGCGGCCGCGTGTACGCAGACGCGTACGTGCAGGCCGACCCGAGGCGGCATGCGCGGCGTCCAGAGGTCGCACAGCCGCGCGGAGACGAACGAGCCTCCGAGCGCGGCCAGATAGGCCCAGACGGGTGCGGCCGCGACGACGTCCAACCGGCGCAGGACGAGCAGGATGACGAGCGCCAGCGGCGCGACGACGTCCGCCATGATGCGCGCGGCGCGGCTGCGCTGCGCGCGCAGCTCCGGAGTGTCTTCGAGCGCGCCGAACCGACCGCCGCCGGCAGGAGCCGCGCCCTGCGCCGTCTCGGGCCCCGCGCCCTCGATGGCATTCACGCTGACTCCATCGACGGCGCCCCAAACCCGCTTGACGGCGCAAATGCCCAAGCGGTTGCGGTCTGCCGAATTCGGTCGGATCGGTCCCCACCGGAGGAACCGGCCTCCCCCGTGAAGGGTGGGGTTTATTGGCTCAGCCACCGAGTTCGGATCGCCGATAGAGCAGATGTGCGGCGAGAATCCGATGTGCGACACTTCGCGCGTTCGGCGCTGGAAGGCGCGGGCGTCGGATTCGTCGTATTCGGTGCGGTCAGGACCGGTGAGGCGGTCGACTGGGAAGTCCTCGACGCGAACTCCTACATCCGCGAGCAGTGGCTGTTCGACGAGCCGTCGGCCGGAGCCCAGGTCGTGTCGAACGTCGACGACGACACGCGCCGGGCGTTGCTTCCCGTCATCGAGCGGGCGCTAGCCACGGGCGAGCGGGTCGAGGCCGAGCACGAGATCCATGCGCCGTCGGGCCTCACATCCTGGCGGCGCCTGATCGCGATCCCGCTCGACAACGACGTCGTCGCGACGATCACGTATGACATCGGCGAGCTTGTCGACGCGCGCGGTCGCATGTCGGCCCTCGCCCAGGACAGCTCGGAGATCGTCGCGATCGCCGGCGTCGACAGCGGACTCACGTGGATATCACCTGCAGTGGAGGCGGTGCTCGGGTATCCCGCCGAGGAGTTGGTCGGCCGCTGTGCCGCCGACCTCGTGCACCCTGACGACGTCGGCGCGGTCATCGACCGGTTCGTGTCGGTATCGGGAAGCCCGTCGACCGCGCCCGTTGTCGATCTGCGGCTGCGGCGGTCGGACGGCGAGTACCAGTGGTTCCAGTGCACCATCGCGAACCGCCTCGACGACCCCGACGTGCGTGGCATCGTCATGAGCATGCACGACATCGACGCGCGGCGCCGCTCGGAGGACGCGCTGCGGATGTCCGAGTCGCGCATCTCGGGCATTCTTCAGACCGCGGCGGACGCGATCATCACGAGTGACGAGCAGGGCGTCATCATCGAGTTCAACCAGGCGGCGGAGCGCATCTTCCTGCTGTCGGCGCGTGACGTCATCGGGAGTCACTACGCAGACCTGTTGCCGGTCGAAGGACAGGTCCAGATGTGGACACGGAAGTCGATCGACGCGGTCGCCTCGGGAATCCCGATAGAGATCATGACGACTCGTTCCAACGGTGATCAGTTCGAGGCGCTCGTCTCCATCTCGTCGACGACGATCGACGGGCGCACCTTGACCACGGCCATCGTGCGCGACATCTCGAAGGAGAAAGAGGCGGCGCGCGCCCTCGAACAGCGGGGTCTGTACGACGAGCTGACCGGGCTCGCGAGCCGCAAGCTGCTCATCGACCGCGTGGAGGAGGCAATCCGGCGGGCCCGGCGGCGCGGCAGTGTCGTGGGCGTCCTGATGCTCGACCTCGATCGTTTCAAGCACGTGAACGACAGCCTCGGCCACGATCGCGGCGACGCATTGCTCGTCGAAGTTGCCAATCGGCTCCGCGCCGTCGTCGGCGAGGGCGACACGGTCGCCCGTCTCGGCGGCGACGAGTTCGTCGTTCTCTGTGACGAGGCGCGCGACATCGACGAGATCTCCGACCGTGCCGGCCGTGTCGACGTCGCGCTGCGGGCGCCTTTCACTCTCGGCGCGGCCGAGGTGATGTTCACCGCGTCGATCGGCATCGCGGTGTGGAACGGCGGCAACGAACGGGCCGACGAGCTCGTCCGCCACGCCGATGCGGCGATGTACCGTGCCAAGGACCGCGGCCGCGGAAGGATCGAGCTCTTCGACGAGCGCATGCAGACGGTCGTCGCGGCCCGGCTCGATCTCGAGTCCGCGCTGCGGCGTGCGATCGACCGGGACGAGCTCGCGTCGTACTACCAGCCGATCGTCGCGTTCACCTCGGGCCGGCCGACGCACCTCGAAGCACTCGTCCGCTGGAAGCGCCCCGACGTGAAGCTCGTCCCGCCCGACGAGTTCATCAGCATCGCCGAGGAGACCGGGTTGATCCACCCGATCGGAGAGTGGATGTTGCAACGGGCGGCGCGCGATTGCGCGACGTGGCAGTCGGTGGCACCCGGGGTCGGGGTCTCGGTGAACGTGTCGCCCCGGCAGTTCGACAGCCCGAACATCGTGGAGGCGGTCGCGGACGTCCTGCGCGACACCGGGCTCGCGCCCGAGCTCCTCGGTCTCGAGATCACGGAGTCGGTCCTCGTCGACGACGCCGAGGAGACCGTCGCGCTGCTCGACCGGTTGAAGGCGCTCGGAGTGCGGCTCGCACTCGACGACTTCGGCACCGGTTACAGCTCGCTCACGTACCTGCACCGGCTTCCGATCGACGAGCTGAAGATCGACCGCTCCTTCGTCGCGGTGCTCGAGGACGAGAGCGCGGACCTGAATCTGCTGCAGATGATGATCCAGCTCGGGCGCGCCTTCGACCTGAAGGTCGTCGCGGAAGGAATCGACACGGATCGCAAGTTGCGCCGGATCCAGCGGCTCGGGTGCCACCTCGGGCAGGGATTCCTGTTCGCGCGCCCGGCTCCGTTCGAGCAGGTGATGCAGCGTTTCGAGGAGACGAACGCGCCTCGGAGCAACGAAGCCTGGCGCGCCGGCGACTCGGGGGCCGTCGCAAGGCCCTGACGGTCGGCCCCCGCTCGGTCGGAGGCGTCACGTCCCGCTGCGCGATGATTCGCCGTGCGCATCGTGCTTCTCGGAGCTCCCGGCTCGGGCAAGGGTACGCAAGGCGAGCGGCTCGCGAAGCATCTCGGAGTACCGCACATCGCGAGCGGTGAGTTGCTGCGCGAGCAGGTCGCGGCCGGCACCGATCTGGGCCGCGCCGTCGCTGCGCATCTCGCGCGCGGTGATCTCGTTCCCGACGACGTCGTCCTCGCGATCGTCGGCGAAGCCGTCGCGCACGCGGCCCAATCCGGTGGTTATGTCCTCGACGGCTTCCCGCGCACGCGCGCGCAGGCCGAGCGTGCATTCTTGCTGGCGCGACCGAACGGGCTCGACGCGGACGCGGCCGTGTACCTCGCCCTCGACGACGACATCGCGCGCTCGCGGCTCGCCGGGCGCGCCGGCGGCGGCCGCACCGACGACGACGCGGCCGTTGTCGATCACCGCCTGCAGGTCTTCCACGACAACATGCGGCCGATACTCGAGTTCTACGGGGCGCGCGGAATCCTTGTGACAGTGGACGCCTCGCTGCCGGTCGACGACGTCACCGCGGCGATTCTCGAGCAGGTTCCGCCCGCGGCCGCGTGAGTCAACCGGTCGGCGAGCACCATTCCTGCACGGCCACCTCGGGATCGGCGGGAATCCTCAGCTTGGTGTAGCTGAAGCTGTGCCAGATGTTCGACAAGAACCGGCCCGGGGTCATCCGGGCGTCGACCGCGTCGAGGAGCCCGGGAATCGGCCCGCAGGTCAGCGCGCGGCGGGCCGCGGCGTCTTCGGGACTCGTGCTCGTGGCGGGGGTGCCGAAACGCGCGTCGTACCACGAGTCGTCGATCTGCTTGCGGTGGCCCGCGGGGCGCCCCGGTACCGGCGCGGTGCGCGCCGCGAGTGGTTCGGCCAGGCCGCCGATATCGATGACCCAGATGCGGCGTCCCG
>DATJAA010000222.1:0-2002 GCA_035516815.1 Acidimicrobiia bacterium
GCCCGCGCCTGTCCCTACGCGCCCGCGCGTGCCCGCGCGCACGTGTCCCTTACGCGCCCGCGTGTGCCCGCGCGCACTGTCCCTACGCGACGACGCGAATCCCGCCCGGCGTGATCCCGAACAGGGCCTCGTCTGCCTCGCCGATGTAGTCGCCGTCGACTTGCAGCGGGAGCGGGCGCTCATCGAGCGAGCGGATCCGCAGGCCGGGGAGGTGACTGAACGACCGGACCTTGCGGTGGCGGGCGACCCGCGCCCGGCGCGACAGCGCCCGCCAGATGATCGTGGGGATGTCGATCGGGCTCGCGCGCTCCAGCACGGCGGCGGAGAGATCGGCGCTGTCGAGCGTCGCGCCCTCGCCGATCTCGACCGGCCGGTTGCCGAAGTACGTGTATGGCGCCGCGTTCTGGACGATCGCGGTCACGCCGGTGATCTGTTCGCCGTCGACCTCGGCCTCGAACCGCGGCGGCCGCAACAGGTAGCGGCGATTGAAGGTCTGAACTCCCGTCCACGTGTAGTACCACTCGCCGAGACGGGCCTTCAGCCGGGGGTGAGCGTCGACGCGCTCGACGACGCTGGCGTCGAGGCCGACCCCAGCGGAGAAGAGGAAGCCTCGGTCGTTGACCCGCCCGATGTCGACGGCGCGCGGGCGCCAGTCGTCGGCAAGCCGCAGCAGGTGCTCGGTTGCGTCGACGACGTCGATCGGGATCCCGAGCATCCGGCAGTAGACGTTGGTGCGGCCACCGGGGAGGCAACTCAGCGGTGTGTCAGATCCGGCCAAGCCGTTCGCGGCCTCGTTGACGGTGCCGTCGCCGCCGAACGCGACGACGACGTCATATCCCTCTCGCGCCGCCTCGCGACACAGTTCGGTCGCGTGATCGCGCGACTCCGTGTCGATCGCGTCGACGTGGTAGCTGCCGCGCAGCGCGTAGACGACGAGGTTCTTGAGGCGATCGGACACGGTCGTCGCGTATGGGTTGACGATCACCAGCATCCGCCGGCTCGGCGCGTTCGTGCCGACCCGGAGCGCGGCCTCCAGACGCTCGATCGGATCGGTGGACGTGGCGGCCATGGGTTCCAGAACACCGGCAATTTGCGCGCGTTACGTGTACGCGACGAGCCCGCGAGCACGAAACACTACGCCTGACGGCCGAGATGTCGAGCTTCGCCGCTCCGCGCTCACGCTTGTTGGTGATCTGTCGAACCTCTGGCTATACTGCGCGCCACATAGCAGTACGCATCAAGAGGGGTGGAGGGACTGGCCCTATGAAGCCCCGGCAACCTCCCGCAAGGGAAAGGTGCCAATTCCATCAGGCTCCAACGACAAGCCTGGGAGATGTGGACAGGGCGGTTTCACCAAGGCCTCCGACCACAGACCCCGGCGGAGGTTTTTCACATATGCCGCCAGAGTCTCTCTGTTGCAAGGAATGCAGGACCACCTACCCGCTCGACGCGAGGTTCGTGTGCGAGCGCTGCTTCGGCCCGCTCGAGGTGTCGTACGCCGCGCGCGCTAACGCCGATCCCGACGAGCTGCGCCGGCGCATCCAGGCCGGGCCCCACTCGCTGTGGCGCTACGGCGACTTCCTTCCGGTGTCCTCACCGCCGCGCAACACGCTCGCGGCCGGATGGACGCCTCTGATCCGTGCCGACCGGCTTGCCGAGCAGCTCGGCCTGCGCGAGGTCTGGGTCAAGAACGACGCCGCGAACCCGACCCACTCGTTCAAGGACAGGGTCGGGTCCGTCGCCCTGGCGCGCGCCCGCGAGCTCGGCTTCGAGACGATCGCGTGCGCCTCGACCGGCAACCTCGCTAACGCCGTGGCGGCCCACGCCGCCGCTGCCGGGCTCGAGTCCTACGTGTTCATTCCGGCCGACCTCGAGGAGCAGAAGGTGCTCGCGACCGGCGTCTACGGGACCAACCTCGTCGCCGTGCGCGGCAACTACGACGACGTCAACCGTCTGTGCACCGAGGTCTCCGGCGAGCACGATTGGGCGTTCGTGAACATCA
>DATJAA010000223.1:0-7896 GCA_035516815.1 Acidimicrobiia bacterium
GACTTCGCCCGCCTCGGTTCGTGTGCATCCCAGGAGCGGCGCCAGTTCCTTCATCGTGCAGGCGTCGATCCCGCGCAGTCCGAAGCGGAACGTCAACGCGGTGTACTCCTGCGCGGTGAGGGTGTCGTACGCGTGCGGCCCGAGGAACTCGAGCGCGTCGAGGTCGGGTACGTCGGCGGCGAGTTCGAAATCGATCACATCCGGATAAGGCCAGCCATCGTCGCTCGGAAACAATGGCAGCGTCGATCGCACGTGGCCTCCCGCGACTCGGTGTCGGGCGCGCCCTCATGCTTGCCCTATGTCGGCGCCGCGTCAACGGCGGAGGCGCCCGACCCGGCTCGGTGGTGGTCCGGCCGGAGTGGCCGCACCGAGTGTCGCGCGTAGCTCTGCGAGGTGCTCACGAGGCGCGCGACGGCCCTGGAGGATGCCGTTCGGCGCACGATTCGCCGCGTCTTCGAGCAGCGCGAGCCACGGCGAGGGTTCCCGGCGCGCTCGGCGTCCACCCATGGAACGAGTCCGGGACCACGAGCAGTGCAGCTCGTCCTCGGCGCGGCTCAGTGCAACGTGCAGCAATCGCCGTTCCTCGTTTCGCGCTTCCTGGGATGTTGCGAACGACATCGGAACGAGACCCGCCTCGAGGCCCGTCACGAAGACGACGCTCCACTCGAGACCCTTGGCGCGGTGGAAGGTGACGAGTTCGACGCCGTCACCGCCACTGGCCGCGCCTCCCGCGGCGGTGTCGAGCCAGGTCGTGAACTCCGCGACGCTTCCCGTTCCCGCAACCGCGGCGAGATATTCGCGCCCGAGCTCGAGCAGCTGCTCGAGCCGGCTCCGGGCGCCGTCGGTCGTGTCGTCGGTCGTGTCCTCGGTGATGTCGTCGCCGATCCAGGCGGGCGGCTGTGCGGCGGGTCCGGCGCGCGGCGTCTGCTCGCCGGCTGCCGCCGCAGGCATCGCGTCTGTCCCCGCCGCGAGATCGGCGAGCAGGTGCGCGAAGGGCCGGCCCGGCGCCTTGCGCTCCTCGCTCCGGAGGTCGTCGAGGAGCGCGCGGACGGCAGGTCGCGCGCTGAAGCGCTGATCGTCGCCGACCCGAAACGGCACACCGCGACGCGCAAACGCGGCCTCGAACCGGGGCGACTGCGCGTTGGTGCGGAACAACACGGCCATTCGGCGCCACGGGACTCCCGACGCATGTGCCTTCCACGCGTGCTCTGCCACCGCGCGGGCTTCGTCGTGATCCGTTTCGAACGCGGTGATCGTGGGCGCCTCACCATCGGGGCGAATCGCCTCCGGATGGCGGCGCACCCCGGCGGCCCCGCCGAGCGCGATCTCGGCGAGCGCGACGACGCCGGGAATGCTGCGGTAGTTCGATCCGAGTGCGACAGTGGACCCGCCGGGGAAAGCACGGGCGAACTGGAGGAGTGGCGACGCGTCGGCCCCGGTGAATCCGTAGATGGCCTGGGCCGGGTCGCCGACCACGGTGAGCTCGTTGGTATCACCGAGCCACGCGCGCAGCAGGCGCAGCTGCAATGGGGTCGCGTCCTGGAACTCGTCGACGAAGATATGGCGGAAGCGCCAGCGTTGTCCGGCCGCGAAGGCTTCGTCGCGCACCATCGCGTCGGCACAGCGGCTCAGGACGTCGTCGAAATCGATCAGGTGACGCCGGCGCTTCTCGTCCTCGTAGCGGGCGTAGACCTGCGCCACCGCGCCGATCCCACGCGGTGGTCGGCGGCCGGCGCTCTCTGCGGCGGCCTCGTAGCCGTCCGGCGCGATCAGCCGTGCCTTGGCCCACTCGATCTCGGACGCGACGTCGGCCACCGCGACGGACGGGGCCGCACCTCGCCCGCCCAGGAGCGGCGCGAGGACCCGGGCCTTGCCTTCCAGTAGCCGGGGCGGCTCCCGGTTGCGCTCGGACGCGTGCCGGCGGAGCTGGGCCAGCGCGATGGCGTGGAACGTGCCGGCCGTGATCCGGGCGCCGCCCGGGTGATCGATCCGCGCAACGAGCTCGGCGGCCGCCTTCCTGGTGAACGTGACCGCGAGGACGTGCCGCGCGACGAGTTGTTCCTCGCGAACGCCGTACGCGATACGGCGGGTGAGGACCCGCGTCTTTCCCGATCCGGCCGGGGCAATGATGGCGAGCGGCCGCGCGCTCGACGTGACCGCGACGCGCTGGAGCGGATCGAGGTCGTCGAGGAGCGGGTCGCGCACACTCGGACCGTACACACCCGGTGTGACGCCTGCTCGTGTCGCGTCAACGCTCGCCGTGGAGCCGTCAGCGGTAACGATGACGCGGTGGAGGTGCGCGGGTGAAGGTGGCGCGGCAAAGGTGACGCGGCAAAGGTGACGCGGTAAGGCCCCGAGTAGTCTTCGCTGCGTATGCAGCTCCGATCTCCTCGGGGCCCTACTTCCGGCGCCGAGTCGCCGGGCAAGCCCTCGCAGGCGCCCGACAATCGACTTGCCGGTCCGTTCACCTCTCCGCCCGACCTCCGCTCTTGCGAGCTTCCGCCGTGCCGATTCGGTGCACGCTCCAGATCGCACGTACGTCCGTTCCGGCCCCGTAAACGGGTCCGGAGTCCGACGCATCGGCGAACCGGAGAAGCGCACACTACGACTCGACCGCGGGAGCGTCAAGCAGAATCTCGCGACGACTGCGAGCGCGTTCCGAAGCGCGCGTTCCGCCGAGCGAGCCGTTCTCCGAGCGTTCACAAGACGCGGTATTCAGTGTCGCTCGGACGCGGTATAGATGGTGCCGTGGAGATCGAGCTCGTGCGCGGAACACGTCGGCGCAAACATGTGGAAGCCGTGCTCATCGGCGATCGATTGCGAGTGTCGTTCCCGCGTTGGATGTCGGTCGACGAAGCGCAGGTCACCGCGCAGGAGCTGGCCGAACGGATGCGGCGCCGCACCGATTCGGCGGCGATCGACGTCGTGGCGCGCGCCCGTCGTCTGGCGCGCGAGCACGGCCTCCCACGGCCGCAGAGCGTCCGCTGGGTCGACAACATGCGCCAGCGATGGGGTTCGTGCACCCCCGAGGACGGGGCAGTGCGGGTGTCGTCCCGGCTCGCCGCGTACCCGTCGTGGGTGCTCGATTACGTGCTGGTACACGAGCTCGCTCATCTCGTCGTGCCCAACCACGGGCGGGCGCACGATGCCTTGGTCGAGCGCTTCCCGCATGCGGAGCGGGCGCGCGGGTTTCTCATCGCCGTCGATCTCGATCCCGACGACGGTGACGACATCCCGCCGCTGCTGGCCGGCGACGTGCGGCCGTGACGGGTCCGGTCCGGTCCGCCCCACGGAACCTACGATCTGGACGTGCCTTACCCCAAGCGGCTGTTGAACCAGGGCGAGGAGATCGCGCTCGATCTCCGGCCCCACTGGTGGTTCTTCTGGAAGCACATCGCGACCGGCGTCCCGTTGTTCGTGATCCTCGGGTTGATCACCGCCAAGACCCACGGAGACGTGCACAAATGGCTCTTCATCCTCTGGGCCGTGCTCGCGGTCGTCTGGGCCGTCTGGCTCGGGCAGAAGTACATGGAGTGGAACTTCACGCATTTCGTCGTCACCGGTGATCGAGTCATCTACCGCACCGGTGTCCTCGCCAAGCACGGCGTCGAGATCCCGATCGAGCGGATCAACAACATCAACTTCCACCAGGGCATCTTCGAGCGGATGATCGGGGCGGGCGATCTCGACATCGAGTCGGCCGGCCGCGACGGCCAGTCGCATTTCGACGACATCTGGCACCCGGACGGCGTGCAGCAAGAGATCTACCGCCAGATGGAGGCCAACGCGAGGAAGCGCGCCAGTTGGTCCCAGCCCGGATACGGCGCGGTCCCAACCGCCGCGCCTCCCTCCGCCCCGGCCCGGGCCGAGCCGACGGTGCCGGAACAGCTCCAACAGCTCGCAGACCTGCGCGATCGGGGCGTGATCACTCAGGCCGAGTTCGACGCGAAGAAGGCGCAGCTCCTCGAGCGCATGTGAGTCCGGCGAAGGTGGTCTCGTTGGTTCCGAGTGTCTCGGAGACGCTCGTCGCGCTCGGGGTCGCGCCGATCGCCTGCACGCGCTTCTGTGACCTTCCAGGGGTGCGAACCGTCGGCGGCACGAAGAACGTCGACGTGGACGCGGTCGTCGCGCTGGCGCCCGATCTCGTCGTCGTGAACGACGAGGAGAACAGGATCGAGGACGCGCGCGTCCTCGAGGCGCGCGGTGTCGCGCTCCATTCGATGTCGCCGCGTTCGGTTGCCGATGTCGGCCCGGAGGTCTGCGCGCTCGCCGACGCCCTCGGCGTAGAGGTGCCTGTGCCCTTCGAAGACTGGCCGGCGTGGATCATCGAGACGCGCACGGAACCGACGCGCACGGCCTTCGTGCCGATCTGGCGGCGGCCGTGGATGTCGCTGGGCGCCGACACCTACGGGTCCTCGCTGCTCGCGCACATCGGAATCACCAACGTATGCGCGGACGCGTCCGATCGTTACCCCGAAGTTGCGCTGGCCGACATCGCGGGCCGGCACCCGACACTCGCGCTCCTGCCGAGTGAGCCGTATGCCTTCACGGAACGACACGCACGCGACCTCGCCGTCGCGCTGGCGGGCGTCCCGATCTCGTTCGTCGACGGACGAGACCTCTTCTGGTGGGGCATTCGGACACCCGCCGCAGCCGACCGGCTGCGGATGCTCACCTGATGGCGCGCGTCGGCGTGTTGATCGACGACCTCGAGCTCGGCGACCTGCCCGCGCTCTCGGTGAAGACCGGGAGGGCCTGTGCGAACCCGGTGGCGATCGTGTTGCGTCCCGGGCAGCGGATGCTGTCGCCGACTGGACCGAAGATCGCGTGCATCCTCCCGCTCGAAGCCTCGCGCGCCCGGCTCCGGCGTTTGCTCACGCGCGCGAGCTGGGTCGCGCTCGTCGCGGGCGCGGCCGCGCTAGCCGCCGCGCTCACCGGTGTGGGCTCGATCGTGTTCCTTGTCGCGGCACTCGCGTTCGCGTCGTACGCCGCGCTCGTCGTCGTCGGCGACGTTCTCTGGGTGGGCGCGCGTGCGTCCGAGCAGGCCGGCGAGATCACGCTGACGCGCGTGCACGCCGCGTTCGCGCGCGCCGTCGACGCGCAATACGGCCGGTAGATCGGTCCGGCCGGCTCGATGCGGGGCTCAGTCGGAGACCTCTCCGCAGCCGAGCTCGCGGAGCCGGGCCCGGAGGCGCCGGGCCGCGTCGTCGAGCGCGGCTGCGCCGGGATTCGGATCCGCATGCGCGAACGTCAGCTCTCCCGGGTTGTTGATCGGGACGACGTGCAGATGCGTGTGCGGCACCTCTTCGCCGACGATCAGCATCCCGATACGGCGCGGCTTCCACTCGAGGTCCTGCGCGCGCCCGATGTGCCGAGCCACGTTGAAGAGGTGCGCGGCGAGCTCTGGATCGAGGTCGATCCAGTGGTCCACCTCTTCGCGCGGGACCACGAGCGTGTGTCCGGGCATCATCGGTGCGATCGAGAGGAAGGCAACCGCCCGCGCGTCCTTCCACACGAACGTGCCGGGCAGTTCGCCCGCGATGATCCGGCTGAAGATGCTCGGCATGGTGCCTCCGTCGGGTCAGGCGACGGGACCGGCCCCGTCGACCGCGCGAACCGTGATGGGTGTGGGAACCAGCCCCGTTGCCGAACGGTACCGCGCGACGGCGGGCGCGACGACCTCGTCGACCTGGTCACTCGCGACCAGTGCGACCGCACACCCACCGAATCCCGCGCCCGTGAGGCGTGCCCCGTACGCGCCCGCGTCGGTGAGCGCGTCGACGAGCGCATCGAGCTCGACGGTCGACACTCCGAAGTCGTCCCGCAACGACGCGTGACTCGCAACCATCAGGTCGCCGCAGCGAGCGAGGTCGGTCAGCCTCAGCGCATCGGCGAAGGCGAGTACCCGCGCGTTCTCGGACACCACGTGCCGCGCGTACGGGTCGTCTGCGACGTCGCGCATGGTCGCATCGCGCAACGTGCCGATGCCCAGCCGAGCCGCGGCCGCCTCGCACGCGCTCCGCCGCGCGGCGTACGCACTGTCAGCGAGGCGGCGGGCGACGCCGGTGTGGACGACGACGACCGCTGCTGCAGGCGGGATGCGGATCGCCTCGGTCTGAAGGGTGCGGCAGTCGAGGAGCAGCGCGTGCCCGGCGCGACCGAAAACCGAGGTCATCTGGTCCATCGCGCCGCACGGCACGCCCGTGGCGGCCTGCTCGGCCTCCTGCGCGATCGACGCGACCGAGCCCGGCTGGATTCGCTCGTCGTTGATCCGGCTCGTCGTGATCACCATCGCGACTGCGAACGCGGCACTCGACGAGAGACCCGAGCCGAGTGGCACGGTCGACGTCACCGCGGCGTCGAAGCCGATCGCCGCCCGACCCGGTTGCGAGAGCAGGCGCAAGATGCCCGCGACCGGGCGACCCCACTCCGGCCGCACGACACGCGGATCCGGGAGACCCTCGGCCGGAAGGTCGACGACGCCTGCGACGGCGTCGGACCGAACGACGACCCGCCCGTCGGCTCGTGGCTCGGCTCGGACCTCGACCTCGCGATCGATCGCCATCGGGAGGCAAAGGCCGTCCTGATAGTCGGTGTGGTCGCCGATCAGATTGACTCGACCCGGCGCGCGCACGCGGAGCACGGCGGGAAATCTACGGTGCGGCGGCACGCGCGATCGGGGCCCGGTGCGGCCGGTAGCCTTGGAGGCAACATCTTCGGGAGGGGCAATGAGTCGGTTCCAGAACTCGATCGCGCTGGCGAAGTCGTCGTGGCAGGTGCTGCGCGACGACAAGCAACTCACGTTGTTGCCGCTGCTTTCGATGCTCTCGAGCCTCGTGCTCGCGGTCGCGGTGTTCCTGCCGATCGGCCTCATCGTGCGCGACGGAAGCGGTGGGTATTCGGGGTCGGCGCCGCTCGTATGGCTGCTCGGCTTCGTGGGCGCGATCGCCTTCACATACGTCGTCGTGTTCTTCAACGCGGCGCTCGTGTTCGCCGCGAACCAGCGGTTCCAAGGTCTCCCCGTCACGGTCGGGGAGGCGATCCAGTCGGCGCGCCAGCGTGCGCACGTCCTGCTGCCGTGGGCCGTCGTAAGTGCCACGGTGTCCGTGGTGCTGCGTGCGATCGAACAGCGCGGCGGAATCTTCGGCCGCATCATCGGCAGCCTCGCCGGCGTCGCGTGGTCGGTCGTCACCTTCCTCGTGCTGCCCGTGCTGGTGTTCGAGGGCATCGGCCCGATCGCGGCGGTCAAGCGTTCGGGCGAGTTGTTCAAGCGCACCTGGGGCGAGAACATCATGACGAACGCGGGTATCGGACTGGTCGGAATGATCGCGATGTTCGCGGGCGCGATCCCGCTGATGCTGTTCCTCGCCATCGGCGGTCCGATCGCTGTCTTCGGCGTCGTCCTCTTCGCGGTGTGGTTCGTTGCGGTCATGCTCGTCTCGGCCACCCTCACCGGGATCTTCCAGACTGCGCTGTACCGGTACGCCACGGGTGCGCCCGTTCCCGGTTTCGAACCGGACCAGTTGCAGGGGTCGTTCCGGCCGCGCCGCGGCCGCGCGAGCGGGTTCTTCGGCGCCTAGACCTACCCGGCCGATCCCGACACCCGAGCGTCGCGGCTAGGTGACGCGGCCGGCGCCGGCGGCGGCGTGCACGCGCCATGCCGTCGGTTCCAACCCGGTTCGGGCGCGATAGCGCTGTATCGCGCCCTGCGCAATCGAATCCATCTCCTCGCTCGGCCCGATCGCCACGACGCAGCCGCCGAACCCGGCGCCGGTGAGGCGCGCTCCGTACGCACCCGCATCCATCAAGCACTCCACCAGCGCATCGAGCTCCGCGGTCGAAACCTGCATGTCGTCGCGCGAGGACGCGTGGCTCGCGAGCATCAGCGGACCGAGC
>DATJAA010000224.1:0-3412 GCA_035516815.1 Acidimicrobiia bacterium
CCTTCTTGCGGAACTCCGGATGGCTTCTCGAGCTGCCACACGCATCCTTGTTATCGAGGACGAACAATCGATCGCGGTGCCGTTGGCCGACGGTCTGCGGCGTGAGTCCTTTGACGTGCGCGTCGCGCACACTGGCGCAGCGGGTGTGGCCGCGGCTGCGGACGCAGACCTCGTCCTCCTCGACCTCGGCCTGCCCGATGTCGACGGTGTCGACGTCTGCCGGCTGTTGAGCGAGAAGTTCGACGTCCCGATCATCGTTCTGACAGCTCGCGGCGACGAGGCTGAACGCGTACGGCTGCTCGAGATCGGCGCCGACGATTACGTCGTCAAGCCCTTCGGGTTCCGGGAGCTCGTCGCGCGTATCGGCGCCGTTCTCAGACGCGCGGGAAACGCGAATGCCGGACCCGGCTCGAACGAGGACCGCATCCAGGAGCTGGGCCTGCTGCGAATCGATCACCGGTCGCGCCGGGTTATGGTCGAAGAGCGCGAGGTTGTGCTCAGCCGCAAGGAGTTCGACCTGCTCGCCCGGCTCGCGGAAGACCCGGGCGCTGTCGTCCGCCGCGAGCGGATCCTCGAAGAGGTCTGGGACGAGCACTGGTGGGGCTCGACGAAGACGCTCGACGTCCACGTCGCGAGCCTGCGAAAGAAGCTGGGAGACGCGTCGCTGATCGCGACGATTCGCGGCGTCGGCTACCGGCTCGACTGCGTGCCATGACCCGCCGGATCATTCTCGCCTATCTCGCGTTGACCGCGCTGGCCCTCGCGCTGCTCGCGGCACCACTAGGTGTCACCTTCGCTCACCGCGAGCATGACCGATTGCTGTTCGACGCCGAGCGAAAGTCCGATGCCGTCGTACGGATGATCGACGACCCCTTGGAAGCGCACACGCCGATTCCGGCGGCGGCGATCATCGCCTCGACCCGTTCATCGCATTCGCGCGTGGTCATCGTCGACGCGCACGGGATCGTCCTTCTCGATACCGCGGCGCCCGGAGCCGCCGGTCAGCCGATCGCACCTTCGGCGGACATCACCGCGGCATTGCGCGGGCGGCGCGTGTCAGGCCAGGGCGAAATTCGTGTCAAGGACCAGGTCGTTGCATACTCCACCGTTCCCACCACAGCCGATGGTCGCGTCAATGGCGCGGTTCGCGTCACGTACCCCACGGCCGCGCTCGACGAACGGGTACGCGATGTGTGGCTTCAACTCGGGGTGTTGTGCGCGGGAGTCCTCGTCGCGGTCGCCCTCGTCGGTCTCCTGATCGCACGCGGAGTCACCCGGCCGCTCCGACGACTGGAGAACGCGTCGGCCCGGCTCGGTGAGGGCGACCTCAGCGCACGGCTCGACGAGACCGACGGACCAGCCGAGCTCCGCCGCGTTGCGCGCACGTTCAATCGCATGGCGGCACAGCTGAGTGAGCTCGTCGAATCCCAACGGAAGTTCGTGGCGAATGCGTCCCATCAGCTGCGGACACCGTTGACGGCGTTGCGGCTGCGGTTGGAGAACATGACCGCGGCCTCGGGCGCGAACGATCGGGACGCGATCGACGCGGCTGCCGTCGAGGTCACGCGCCTGAGTCGTCTGGTCGATGGTCTGTTGATGCTGGCGAACGAAGAGTCGACTCGTGAGCGCGCCGAGCCCGTTGACGTCGCGAGTATCGCCCGCGACCGCGCCGGCGCGTGGAGCGACCTCGCCGGGGAGCAGGGCGTCGAGCTCGCGGTCGAGGCGCCTGACGCGATGTGGGCGCTCACGGTCCCGACCACGCCGGAGCAGCTGCTCGACAACCTGATCGACAACGCGCTCAACGCTTCGCCTCCTGGGGCGACGATCACGGTTGTCGTGCAGCGCGCGGGAGATGCCGTCGATCTGCGCGTGCTGGATCGAGGCGCGGGTCTCGATGACGATGAACGGACGCGCGCATTCGACCGGTTCTGGCGGGCGCCGCATGCTGCCGACGGCGGCACGGGCCTCGGTCTCGCGATTGTTCGGCAGTTGGCCGAAGCCGGTGGCGGGACGTGCCGCCTGGACGCGCGCCCCGGCGGCGGTATCGAGGCGGTCGTGACGCTCCCCGCCGCGCGCGAGCCGGCCCAGATCAAGCTTTGACGACGGCTGCGAGATGGGTTTCCGCAACGCTTGCTCGGCGCTTACCCACTCCTCAGATGGCGCACAGTGGGCTCGACGATCCTGTGTTCAACGCCTGATCGGGCGACCTTTCCGAGATGACCACCACCCTCCCTCCTGCTTCCCCCTCGGCCCCGCCGGTGATCCCCGTCGCCCCTCGGAGGCGCCGTGCCGTCGACCAGGCGTCCATGGTCGGCTACGCCATCGCGGTCGGCGCCGTCGTGACCATGGGGCTCTGGCTGCGCCATGGCGGGATCGGCGCCATCTCCGGTCGAGGCTCGCTCCCGACCGCGATCGGGCAGGTCACCGCGCTCATCGGAACGTACGCGATGCTCGTGCAGATCCTCTTGATGTCGCGTATCGCCTGGCTCGAGCGCGGTATCGGCCTCGACCGCCTGGCGGTGTGGCATCGATGGCTCGGCTTCGCGACCGTGTGGCTGATCACAGGCCACGTGGTATTCACCACGATCGGATATGCACGCGGCGATCGTGTCTCGCTGTGGGCACAATCGCGCGACTTCATCTCGCACTATCCCGACGTCCTCATCGCCTGGATCGGGTTCCTCCTTCTGGTCCTCGTCGCGGTGGTTTCGATGCGCGCGGCGCGTCGCCGGATGCGGCGCGAGACGTGGTACTTCATCCATCTCGGCGCGTATCTCGCGGTCGTGCTGTCGTTCGCCCACCAACTCGCGGTCGGCAGTGACCTCGACGGCGATCGCGCCGCACGGGTCTGGTGGGTCGGGCTGTACGTTCTCGTCTTCGGCGCGATCCTCTTGTGGCGTGTACTTGTTCCCGCAGTCGCGAACGCGCGGCACGGCCTGCGAGTCCGGTCGGTGCACCAAGAGGCGCCGGGAGTGGTGTCGATAACGCTCACCGGACGCCGGGTCATGGCGCTCGGCGCCGAGCCCGGTCAGTTCTTCCTCTGGCGTTTCCTCACCAGGGACGGCTGGTGGAAGGCACACCCGTTCTCGTTGTCGGCCGCGCCTCGGAAGAACTCGTTGCGGATAACGGTGAAGGATCTGGGCGACGATACGCGCCGGATGCAGTCCATCCGGCCGGGCACGCGCGTGATCGTGGAAGGCCCTTACGGAACCTTCACCGCCGCGCGTCGCGCGAGCAGGCGCATCCTCCTCGTCGCCGGCGGAATCGGAATCACGCCCCTGCGCGCACTTCTCGACGCCTTCGCCCCACCAGACGACGTCGTGCTCCTGTACCGGATCGCCAAGCCGGAGGACGCGGTGTTCGGCTCAGAGCTTCGGATGTTCGCCGACCTGCCGAACGTGCGCATCCACAT
>DATJAA010000225.1:0-3716 GCA_035516815.1 Acidimicrobiia bacterium
CTCGACCTCGTTCACTTCCTCGACGAGATCGAGTACCGATGCGCTCGCCGTGGCGCGGCCGGCCGGCGGTGTCGTGTCCGAATCGACAATTGTCGCTTCGTCCGCGCGCGCCCGGCGCCGGCCGCGGCCGCGACCACCGCCCGCGATGCTGTCGGCGTCGACGAGTACCTCGAATCCCTCGCGTGCGAAGAAGCCCGCGATTCCACCTTGACGGATCCGGTTGGCCGCGACGATGCGGGCCTCCGGTCCGACCTCGTTGCGGACGCGCTCGAGGAGCTCCTCGAGCTCGCCGCCCTCAAACCGCAGCTGGCTGGCCAAGGTTCACCACTCCGATCGTGTCGAGCTCGAGCTGGTTGCCGAGCTCCGTGTACGCGAGAACGGGAAGACGGGGCGCGGCCGCGTGCAGCAGGCGCCGAATCGAGGGCCGCAGTTGTGTTGCACAGACGAATACCGGTTCGATCCCTTTCATCTCCGCCGCCTCCGCCTCGCGCGCGACGGCGAGCGCGAGCTGTTCCGCGGTCTGCGGATCGAGCGCGAGGAACGTGCCGGTGTCGCTGGTCCGGAGGGTCTCCGCCATCGCGTGCTCGACGAGCGGGTCGAGCGTGATCACGGGGAGCTTCCCGTCTTTGGCGTACGACGCCGAGATCGCGGGTCCGAGCGCGGTGCGCACCGATTCGACGATCTGCTCGACGTCTTTCGTCGTGCGCGAACGCTCGGACACGACCTCGAAGATGCGAACGAGATCGCGTATCCCAACACCTTCGTCGAGGAGCATCTGCAGCACGCGCTGGATCTCGCCCGTGGTGACGTTGGCCCCGTTGAGCTCGTCGATCACCACCGGGTCGCTCTGTTTGACCACGTCGACGAGCATCTTCACGTCCTGGCGGCTGAGCAGCCGGCCCGCGTTGCGGCGTACGACTTCGGCGAGATGCGTGGTGATGACCGACGCCCGATCCACGACGGTCGCGCCGGTGATCTCGGCCTGGTGACGGAACTCGACCGGAACCCACGTGGCGGGCAGACCGAACACCGGCTCCCGGGTCGGCATGCCCGGGAGGCCGCCGGCGTCGTCGCCGAGGACGAGCACGTGGCCGGCCGGCGCCTCGCCGCGCCCGACGTCGACACCGTTCACGCGTACCGAGTACGTGCTGGCGGGGAGCTCCAGATTGTCGCGGGTACGGACGAGCGGAATGACGACGCCGAGCTCGAGCGCGAGCTTGCGGCGCAGGGCGCGCACCCGGTCGAGCAGGTCGCCGCCCTTGGTCGCGTCGACGAGGTCGATGAGGTCGTACGCGATCTCGAGCTCGAGCGGCTCGACGCGCATCTCGCCTACAAGGTGTTCGGGCGAGTCGGGCGACAGCTCGACGGGCGCCGTCTCGACCTGTTTCTCGGCGGCCTGGCGGGCCGCGATCTCTTCGTCGCTCGGGAGCCGGGTCGCGAGGAGCAAGAGCGCGCCACCGATGACGAGGAACGGGATCTTCGGTAGGCCGGGGACGATCGCGACCGCGCAGATCGCGCCTCCGCCCAGCTGCAGCGTGCGCTTGTGGCGCGTGAACTGGTGGAGCAGGTCGGTACCGAGGTCCATCTCGGTGGCGGCGCGGGTGACGATGAGGCCCGACGAGAGCGAGATCAGCAGCGCGGGGATCTGCGCGACGAGGCCGTCGCCGACGGTCAACAGGCTGTACGTCTTGATGGCCTCGCCGAAGGAGAGGTGCTGCTGCAGAACGCCGACCGCGAACCCGCCGATCAGGTTGATGGCCACGATCACGATGGCGGCGATCGCGTCGCCCTTGACGAACTTCGAGGCACCGTCCATGGCTCCGTAGAAGTCCGCCTCTTCGGCGACCTCACGGCGGCGGCGCTTCGCCTCTTCTTCGTTGATCAGGCCCGAGTTGAGGTCGGCGTCGATGGCCATCTGCTTGCCGGGCATGGCGTCGAGGGTGAACCGGGCCGCGACCTCGGCGACGCGTCCGGCACCGTTCGTGATGACGATGAACTGGATCACGATGAGGATGAGGAAGATGACGAGGCCGACGATCACCGAGCCACCGACGACGAAGTGCCCGAACGACTGGATGACCTTGCCGGCGTATCCGTGCAGGAGCACGAGACGCGTGACCGACACGTTCAACGCGAGGCGGAACAGCGTGGCGATGAGGAGGTACGAGGGGAAGATCGAGAAGTCGAGGACGCGGGTCGTGAACATGCTCGCGAGCAGCGCGAGGAGCGCGATTGCGATGTTCGTGACGAGGAGCAGGTCGAGCAGCGCGGTCGGCAACGGCACGACCATCATCACGACGATCCCGACGATGGCCGCGGGGATTGCGATCTGTCCGATGCGGTTGGGTTTCACGATGCTCCGGAGGCGTGAGTTGCGCGCCGTCCGTGGCCGCTTCGTCCACGACCTGATCGGCCGACCCGACCCGGAGTTGACGGAATTCGCCCGATTCCGGACCCGATTACAGGAGGACCGGTCTTGGCAGTTCGTGGTAGCCGTCGGCCCGGCCGCGGGCGCGGAGGCCGAAGACGAAGGCGAGCAGGTGGGCCACCGCCTCGTACAGGTTCGTGGGAATGAGCTGGCCGATTTCGCACGCCTGGTAGAGCGTCCGGGTGAGGAGCGGCTCGTGGACGATCGGCACCCCGTGACGTTCGGCCTCGGCCCGGATGCCGGCCGCGATCGCACCCGCGCCCTTGGCGACCATCTGCGGCGCGCCGCGCGCGGCCTCGTACTTCAGCGCGACCGCGTAGTGCGTCGGGTTGACGACGACGACATCGGCGGCGCTCACCGCCCGGATCATCTGATTGCGGCTGACCGCCAGGGCGCGTGACCGGATCGAGCGCCGCATCTCGGGGTTTCCCTCTTGTTGCTTCATCTCCTCGCGTAGCTCTTGGCGCGTCATTCGCAGCTGCCGGGTGACGCGGCGCTTCTGGTACGCGTAGTCGGCCGCGGCGACGACGAGCCCTGCGGCCGAGACGTTGCGCAGGACAGTCAGGGCCGTGCTCGCGGTGACTGCGGCCATGCCGAACGCGCTGCTGTTCGACCCGCTCGTCAGTGCGGTCATCGCGTGCGTCAGCGCGGGCCATGCGACCGCGACGAGGAGAACCGTCTTGGCGAGCGACTTGGCGAGCTCCCACCACCCCTGCGGGCCGACCAGCCGCTTGAATCCCTTGAACGCGTTGAGCCGGCCGAAGTCGGGCTTCAGCTTCTTCGCGGTGGGGCGGAAGCCGACCTGGGCGACGTTCGCGAGGAGCGCGACGAGCATCATGCCGATCAGCATCGGCGCGATGACGCCGGCGGTCTTCCACATCGCGTCGGCCGCGAACCGGGCGGCCGCGCCCTCGTCGGGGTGGGCGACGACCAGCGCCATCTCCTGCAGCACGTCCGGCATCACGGACGCGCCGCGCTGGAACGTCATCTGCAGCAACAGCGTCGTCGCGAGCATTGCGAGCCAGGTCGAGAGGTCGGGGGTCTTGGCGACTTGGCCGCGCTCGCGAGCCTCGCGCAGCCGCTTTGGAGTTGGCTTCTCCGTCTTGTCGCTGCTGTCACCGGCCGCCATCGGACGCTCCCGTCATCGCGTCATCCCTTCAGCCGAGCCCGAGCGGTGCCATCGCGTCGTGCACGAGGTTCGAGACGGCCGGCGAGATCAGCGGCAGCGCGATCGCGACAACCACCAAGGCGACGATCACGCGCAGCGGGAAGGCGAGAGAGAACACGT
>DATJAA010000226.1:0-3340 GCA_035516815.1 Acidimicrobiia bacterium
GCTGTCGTTCCCGCTCGACGAGGAGCTCCCGCCGGCAGGGCGCCAGCCCGATCAGGGCGGGCGCGGCCCGGGCGCGCCGTCTGATCCGGGTGATCCACCGGCCTTGCTCGGTGACGTGATCGTGTGCCCCACCGTCGCCGGCCGCCAGGCACTCGAACGCGGTGTCCCCGCCGACGACGAGATCGCGCTGCTCGTGGTGCACGGCGTCCTGCACCTGCTCGACTACGACCACGCGGAGCCGGAGGAGACCGCCGCGATGCGCCACCGCGAACAGGAGCTGCTCGCGCGCTTCCGTGACTCCGAGCGTGACCGGGACGGGGTGTAGATCCGTGGGACGCGGCGCGCCTCCAGATACCGTGCCCTGGTCTATGAGGGCGCGCGGGCCGAGAGCTTTCGCATGAGCGCCTTCGCGGTCGTCGTGGTCTGCCTGCTATGGGCACTGTCCGGTGTGCTCGCGCTCGCCGAGACCGCCTTCACGCGCGTCAGCCGCATCCGCCTCCTCGCGCTGGAGGAAGAGGGCGACAAACGCGCGCGGCGCGTGCTGCGCCTGCTCGAGCGGCCGGAGCAGACGCTCAACAGCATCCTCTTGCTCGTGCTCGGTTGTCAGCTCATCGGCGCGACGCTGCTCGGGACGGTGCTCGAGCCGTCGCTCGGCGCGGCCGGGATCGCGGTCGGCATCGTCGTCGAGATCTTCGTCGTGTTCACGTTGTTCGAAGTCGTGCCGAAGACATTCGCGCTCCAGCACAGCGAGCGCACCGCGCTCGCGATCTCGCCGTTGCTCGTTTCGATCACCGGCTTCCTGCCGCTGCGGCTGATCACGCGCATGTTCATCGGCTTCGCCAACGTGGTGTTGCCGGGCCGGGGCATGCGCTCCGGTCCGTTCACGACCGAAGCCGACATCCTCACCATGGCCGACGTCGCCGCGCAGGAGGACACGATCGAGACCGAAGAGCGCGCGATGATCCACTCCATCTTCGAATTCGGAGACACGGTCGTGCGCGAGGTCATGGTGCCGCGCACCGACATGATCGCGGTCGAGGTGGAAGCCACCGTGGACGAAGCGATCGAGACGGCGATCGAGGCGGGGCGCTCCCGGCTCCCCGCGTACGAGGACACGACCGATGGCATCGTCGGACTCGTGTTCCTGAAGGATCTCGTCGCCCGGAGCGCGTCGGGCGAGGGAGCCCAACCGGTGCGCGGGAGCACACGATCGGCTCATTTCGTGCCCGAATCGAAGCGCGTCGCCGAGCTGCTCCGCGAGATGCAGACCGAGAAGTTCCACATGGCGATCGTCGTCGACGAGTACGGCGGCACAGCCGGTCTCGTGACGATGGAGGACCTCCTCGAAGAGATCGTGGGCGAGATCACCGACGAGTACGACAACCCGGAACCGGAGGTCGAGCGGCTGGGCGACGGCACGTTGCGCGTTCCCGGGCGGACACCGATCGACGAGGTGAACGAGCTCCTCGACGCAGATCTCCCGCAGGAAGAATGGGACACCGTCGGTGGGCTCGTGTTCAACACCCTCGGGCACGTTCCCGACGAGGGAGAATGCTTGACGGTCGACGGTCTCGAGTTCTGCGCCGAACGCGTGCAGGGCCGCCGCATCGTGTCGGTGATCATCACGCGGCTCACCGCGCCGCGCGGCGAGGAAGCATCGCTGCGGGCCGAGCGCGGCGAGTGAGCGCGGCGTTGACGGACGGGGCGTTCCGCTCCGGCTTCGTCTCGATCGTCGGCCGGCCGAACGTGGGCAAGTCGACATTGCTCAATCGGATCATCGGGCGGAAGGTGTCCATCGTCTCCGATCGCCCGCAGACAACGCGCACGCAGGTGCGCGGCGTGCGGACGACCGCGGCGACGCAGATCGTCTTCCTCGACACGCCGGGTGTTCACAAGCCCC
Organism: Acidimicrobiia bacterium; assembly: GCA_035516815.1. Taxonomy (GTDB): domain Bacteria; phylum Actinomycetota; class Acidimicrobiia; order IMCC26256; family PALSA-610; genus PALSA-610. The sequence goes on from DATJAA010000226.1 coordinate 1,901, forward strand.
GAACGTTGCTCGGGGAGCGATCGAACGACCGTGCGTTGACGACGCTCGCCGAGGTTGATGTGGTGTGCTTCCTCATCGAGGCCGATGCGTCGATCGGACCCGGCGACCGGTTCGTCGCCGCCCGGCTGGCCGAGGTCGACACGCCGGTGGTGCTGGCGGTGAACAAGGTCGACGTCGCCACGCGCGAGCAGATCATCGACCGGCTCGCGCAGGCGTCCGCCGAGCTCGGCGAGCTCGCCGCGTACGTTCCGGTCTCGGCCGTCGACGGCAACGGGGTGGACGCGCTGATCGGCGAGCTGGAAGTGCGGTTGCCGCCCGGCCCGCACTACTACCCGGCCGGGGTGGTCTCCGATCAGCCCGAGTCGTTCCTCGCCGCGGAGTTGCTCCGGGAGCAGCTGCTCGCGGTGGCGCGAGAAGAGCTCCCGCACTCGATCGCCGTCACCACCGACGAGGTCGAGGAACGCGAGACGGACTCCGGGCCGTTGCTCGCGCTGCGCGTGACCGTTCGCGTCGAACGCGACTCGCAGAAGGGCATCGTCATCGGCCGCGGCGGAGCGGTGTTGAAGGCTGCCGGCACCGCCGCTCGGCTCGAGCTGGAAGCCCTGCTCGGAACGCGGGTGCACCTCGAGACGCGGGTGAAGGTCGATCCCGACTGGCAGCGTAGACCGGGGTCGCTCGACCGCCTCGGTCTCTGACCGATCGGGCCCGTTCGGCTTGTGATCATGCGCGTGACACCACCGCGCGCGGTCGGCATGCCAGAGTTGAGTTTCGGAGAATCGACGGCTGTAGAGTCCGGCCGATCTCCCGCAGAGACTCGTTGCCGAGAGAGGCTGATGTTGGACCGCACGCACCGGTTGCGGCGCGCAGGCACGACTGCCGCCGTAGCGATCGCCGCCGTCACGCTCGCGAGTTGTGGCGACAGCACGGGCCCGAACAACAAGCAGAATGCGCTGCGCCCGGCCGGCAAGTACGCGCGGCAGATCCTCAACCTCACCGAGCCGTTCTTCTGGATCGCGGTCGTCATCGGTCTCGCCGTTGTCTCGGCGACGTTCTACGTCGCGCTGCGCTTCCGAGAGAAGCCGGGGGAGGAGCGCGCGCCGAAGCAGGTGCACGGAAACACGGCGCTCGAGATCAGCTGGACCGTGATCCCGGCCGTCATCCTCGCGGTGATGGCCGTGCCCACCGTCGCGACCATCTTCAGCCTCGCGAAGAAGCCGACCGGCCACGTCGTGAACGTCACCGTCACCGCGCGCCAATGGTGGTGGCAGTTCCACTACGACGACCCCGGTAACGGCGTCGAGACCGCGAACGAGCTCCACATCCCCGTCGGCGTGCCCGTCTCGCTCACGCTGCAGGGACCCCCCGCCTGCTCGCCGACGCCGTGCTATGCCAACGGCGTCATCCATTCGTTCTGGGTCCCGGCGCTCAACGGCAAGAAGG
>DATJAA010000227.1:0-2021 GCA_035516815.1 Acidimicrobiia bacterium
ACGAGCCTGGGGGTCAGCATGAAGACGCGCTGGACGCTAGCCGTGGGTCAAAAACTGAGGCGGCCTTCGAAGACGTAGAGGCGTGATCGCGTCATTGTTTCGGAGACCACATTCGGTGATTCTCCGGAAGGTAGCGGTGATGACGTCGACGGCTTACTCCTCGGTCCCCGACACGTACGAAGGTGGCGGCGAAGGTCGCGGCGAAGGTGTCGGGAGTGCACGCGATGCGAGAGACCCCGGCGCGCGTTTTGGTGTCGCACCGCGACGCGACGCGGTAGGCGCACGCTCGCGCCCGTCGGCGATCATTCGCCATCAACCGACTTCCGCGTGCGACGTGGATCTCGAGAACGAGGTCGCGCGAGCAGGTCTGCCGGTTATCGAACGACTCGGCGAGGATCTCGGAGACTTGGCGATCAGAATCGAGCTCACGGACGCCCATGCAAATGTGATTCGCCGGGTCGTCGGCGCGCACAGCCCGACATCGACCGATGGTCCGGCGGGCGCGTACGTCGCCGCGCCAATCACAGACCCGCGCCGAGAGATACCCGTAGGCGCCGTCGGCATCACCTGTTCTATCCCCGATGCGAGCGCCCTGACGCTCGCATATGCGCAACTCGCGGCGCGCACGATCTCAGAGCGCATGGTCGGGAGCGCCGCGGTCGCTGACCGCGTGCTCTTGGAACAGTTCTTGCGAGCTCGCCGGCGCGCACGTGGCCCGATGCTCGCCGTGAGTGCCGGCGAATTGTTGACGAACACCGCGGCGGCGCGACTCGTTAAGCCCGGTGATCACATTCGCATCTGGAAGTGGGCAATCGACACCGTCGGATCGAACGACGACGCGATCGGCGAACTTCGGGTCGGAGCAGAGCCGGTGAACGCGCGCTGTAAGGCCGTGCGCGTCGCAGGCGCCCTGGTTGGCGCGCTCGTTCACATCGAGGATCTCGCACCGTCGGCGAAGCCGACGGTCCGGCGTTCCCGTTCGATCGCGCCGCCGACGTTCGGCTGGGACAGTCTTCGCCCCGCGGAGCTCGGCATCGCCGAGCTCGTCGCGGAAGGGCTCACGAACCGCGAGATCGCGGCGCGCATCTTTCTCTCACCGCACACGGTCGACTCCTACATGCGGCAGATCTACCGCAAGCTCGCGATCAACTCACGCATCGAGCTGACGCGGATCGTCCTGGCCCGCACCGCCGGCGTCGACGACCTGTCCGAGACACTCGCGGGTTGAACCGAACACCGAACAAGTCCTAGACGTCGACGACGCCTTCAGCCGGCCCGTTCGTCGTCGGCGATCTCGTCGGCGTCCATCTGAGCGAGCTCGGCGTCGAGGACTGCGTACTCGGCCTCCTCGAGCGCAGCGTAAGCGAACTCGATCGCGAATTCCGCGTCCTCGTTCGCTGACTCCGCGGCGCGCTGCGCCTTCTTCAGATCGTGTTCGTTCCGGCCCTTGTCGAACTCGCGCCGAATCGACGCCATCTGGTCGTTCCAGTCGCGCTGGGCCTTGTCCCACCACGACGAGAGCTTCTCCTTTCGGCCTTCCGCGTGCTTGCGCAGCGAGTCTGCCTGTGCCTGAGCGGAGTCGCGGGCGTTCTTCACGTCCTGTTCGAGATCCGACTTCTTCTTGGTCTTGGCGGCCGCGGCGCGGTCCTCGAGCTCCTTCGCCCGGGCGGCCAGGTTGGTGAGTTGATCCGAGAGTGCCATCGTCTTGGTCCCTTCAATGCCGTAACGGTCCGGAACGTTCAACATCGCGCGGGCGCGTCGGCCTGTCGTCGAAGGCCCCCGCCACCTGGTGCACCCCGCTACCTGGGTGACGTAGGTAGGGCTAGCTTCAATGCGGCGCGGGTTAGGGGACGATGACGAGTCGGTCGATCACGTCGTCGACGCCGGGGGCGGCCCACGCGGCGTCGTCGGCGGCTTCGCGTGCCGCCCACGACTCCGTCGTACCGTCGAGGTAGATCGTGTGACCGGTATTCGTGACGGTGATCAGTGAGTCGTCGATGATCGCGTTGCGTCGGAACGCC
>DATJAA010000228.1:0-2880 GCA_035516815.1 Acidimicrobiia bacterium
CGATCATCATCTCGATCAGGGTGTGACCCTGCTCCGAGCCATCAGTGCGCAACCACCTGCGGAAGCGGGTCACGACACGACCATCGTGATCGGTCCGACAAACGCGGTCGTGGACGCGCCCGTGCCGTCGACCCCGTAGACCGCGTCGGGCTTGACCCATACGTTGAGGCTCGCGGTCTCGTTCGACGTCGGGCACGCGGCCTGCGGCTTCACGCATGTCGCCTGGATGGTCCAATGGCCCAGCGGCAGCGCGGTGACGCTGTCACCGGTGGCGTTGGTCGTCGCGAGCGTGAGCGTCGGCGGGCTGCTGGTCGCGGTTCCGGTCGTGCACACGGCGCTGTAGGGCGGCGCGAACGAGCTCGACTCGGCCGCGGTGGGCGTGGTGTTCACCGCCACGGCGGTCGCGTTCTGCACGTGCAATGCGACCGGGTAGAGCGGGACCGTCGTCGCGGCGCTGCCGCCCGGCGACACGCTCACGGGAGTGGGTGCGGCAGTCGGGTAGAAGAGATTGCGGTTCGTGTCCTTGCCCAGCGGGTTGTTGTCCGTGCAGCTCCCGGCGAACACGGTGTATCCGCTCTGGTAAGGGAACAGAGCCGGCGACGTCGTCGTGTCACCCGTGGTGCTCGCCGGGTAAGAGAACTGCCCGTACGGCTGCAGCCCGGTGTTCGCGACCGACAGCGACATTCCGGCGGCGTACGGCGGTGCGCCCGGCACGGTCGCCGGAGAGGGCAGCGTGGCGGTGATCGTCGCCCCGGTGTCGTATTGGAACTGCACCGACGCCGTCTGTCCGACCGACACGGAAGCGGTCTGTGTCGGTGTTGCGAGCTCCTGGTCGCCGACGCCCGTGCCCTCGACGACACTGACCGTATACGTCCCCGGCGCGAGGCCGTAGAAGTACGCACAACCCTCGCTGGTCGTCTGCTGCGGTGCCGGCGCTGTCGGCCCCGCGACCTGCACGCTGATGTTCTGCGCGACCGCGCCCGTCGAGTCGAAGACCTTCGCCGCGATTGCACCGGTCGACGAGGAGTACACCCCGACCGGAGCCGCCAGGGTCGTGACCTCGCGCACCGTCTTGGTCCCGCCCATGCCCGGCCAGGTCACGAGCTCCTGGACCTGCATGATCTGACCCGTCGTCGAGCCGGGACTGTCACACGAGCTGGTCGACGAGTTCTGCGCGACGAACTGCACGTTCTGGGTGACCGTGTACTGGACGCCGTTCACGTTCTGCGTCGCGCCGTTGAAGATGGTCTGGCCTTGCGGGATCAAGATGAACTTCGTGGGGTCCGCAGCCATGCCCCGCACGCTCTCCATCTGTTCGGTGGCCAGGTTCGCGGCGACGACGCGGTTGCGTGTGTTGCCCGACACGACGATCGCGTTCTCGAACATCAGCGCGGCGGCGAGGAGCGCGACGACGAGGATCGAGATGGCGACGACGACCTCGATGATCGTGAATCCCTCAGCTCCACGTGAACGCGGATCCACGAAAACCCCCTCCGGCGCGGTTCATCGCCCAAGTGTGGAAATGGCCGGGTCTGGCCCTCGCAGGGAATCGGACGTTCCGGTCGGAGGCTTGAGCAGGAACCGGCGGTTCGCGTACTCGCGCGAACCTGATGGGGGTTGACGAGCGCTACGGCTTGTTGCCCGGGAGCACTCTTGCCGCCTCGTATACCGAATCGACCCGTTTCACCGCGGAAAGGATCGAGTCGAGGTGACCGGGATCGGCCAGCTCGAAGTCGAACCGCAAGCGGGCGATCCGGTCGCTCTGGGTTTGCGAGCTGCACGCGAGGATGTTCACGTGATGCTCGGAGAGGACATCGGCAATATCACGCAACAACTTTGATCGATCGAGCGCTTCGACCTCGACCGACACGGTGTAGTTGCCGGGCGAATCGTTGTCCCATTCGACGTCGATTACCCGGTCGGCCTGGCTGCGCAAGCTGACGGCGTTGGCGCAGTCGGTGCGGTGGACCGAGACGCCCCGGCCGCGGGTGACGAAACCCATGATCTCGTCGCCGGGGACCGGGGTACAGCAACGAGAGAGACGCACCATGACGTCGTCGAGGCCCTCGACGTGCACACCGGCGGTCGCGCGCCGGTGACCGCGGCCGAGCGGCGGGCGGGCGACGGTGGTGGGGAGTCGCTCCTCGCCGCCGCGCAGCTCGCGCTGGATCCGTTGCACCACCGCCTTCGCCGAGACGTGGCCCTCGCCGATCCCTACGTAGAGCCCTTCGAGATCGGCGTAGTGCAGCTGCTCGGCCACGTGGCCCAGCACCGGCGAGCCGAACAGCTTCTGGGCCGGGAGCGCTTCGCGGCGCATCGCCTTCACGAGATCGTCGCGGCCCTGATCGATCGCGTCGACGCGCCGCTCACGGGAGAACCACTGCCGGATCTTGGAGCTGGCCCGCGGCGTCTGCACGAACTGCAACCAGTCGCGGCTCGGTCCGGCGCCCTCGACCTTGCTGGTGAAGATCTCGCACGTGTCGCCCGACTGCAAGGCCGAGTCGAGGGGTACGAGCCGCGCGTTCACGCGCGCGCCGATGCAACGATGCCCGACCTCGGTGTGGATCGCGTACGCGAAATCGACTGGTGTGGCGCCGGTCGGCAGTGTGATGACGCGGCCCTTGGGCGTGAAGACGAAGACCTCGTCCTGTTCGAGGTCGATCTTCAGGCTCTGCATGAATTCGGTCGGATCGGGCGTTTCCTTCTGCCAGTCGACGATCCGCTGCAGCCAGACGAGGTCCTCGGCGGGGTTGCGCTGCTCCTTGTAGCCCCAGTGCGCGGCGACGCCGTACTCGGAGCGCCGGTGCATATCGGCGGTACGGATCTGGAACTCGACCGCTCGCCCCTGCGGACCCACCACCGTCGTATGCAGCGACTGGT
>DATJAA010000229.1:0-4377 GCA_035516815.1 Acidimicrobiia bacterium
TCGCGGCACTCGCTGCCGCGACCGATCCGACCCGTCGCCTCGAGGGCGACGTCTGGGCGCCTACTCCGCCCCAGAGCTGACTACTGCTTCGCCTTCAGCAGGTCGATGAGCGCGGGCACGACCTTGTGCACGTCGCCGACGATTCCGAGGTCGGCTACCGAGAAGATCGGCGCCTCGCCGTCCTTGTTCACGGCAACGATGTTGTCGCTGTTCTTCATGCCGACGAGATGCTGGGTCGCTCCCGATATCCCGAGCGCGATGTAGACCTTCGGCTTCACCGTCTTGCCCGTCTGGCCGACTTGTAGCGCGTACGGGACCCAGCCCGCATCGACGATGGCGCGTGACGCACCCCACGCGCCCTTCAGCAATTTCGCGAGCTCCTCGACGAGCGGCGCGTAATTCTCGGCCGCGCCGATACCCCGACCGCCGGAGACGACGACCGCCGCCTCTTCGAGCTTCGGGCCCTGCTGCTCCTCGATGTGGCGCGCGAGCACCTTCGCCTCGGCCGCCCGCCCCGCGTCGGCCGCGGCGACCGCGGCGATCTCGGCGGGGCCACCACCCGACTCCTCGGCCGCGAACGACTTCGGGCGGATCGCGATCAACGCCGGCCCGTCGCTCGTGAGCTTCACGTCCACGAGCGTCACACCACCGAACACGGCGGTGCCGAAAACGAGGGAGCCGCCGTCGGCCGACAGCGACATGCCGTTCGTGAGCACCGGCCGGTCGAGCTTGACCGACAGGCGGGCGATCGCATCACGGCCGTCGTACGTCTGCGCAAACAGGATCAAGTCGGGCTGCTCGGAACCGGCGAGCTGCGCGAGCCCGGCCGCCGCGACCTGGCCCGGCAACCCGTCGCCGGGATCGATCACGTGCAGCTTGGTGGCGCCGTACGCGCCGACGCTCGCCGCGATTCCTGCAGTGTCGCCGGAACCCGCGTACACGGCTTCGACCGCCGACCCGATCTCGCGCGCTTTCGTGAGCAGCTCGAGCGTTGCCGTTGTGACCTTGTCGGCGGCCGATTCGGCAAAGACCCAGACCTTCACGTCAGACCACCTTCAACTGTTCGAGGAATGCGACCAGTTTCTCCGCGCCCGTGCCGTCGTCTTCGAACTTCTCGCCGGCCTGACGTGCGGGCGCCTGCTCGACGTTCGTGATCTCTTGGCGCGCACCCGCCCACCCGACCTGCGCGGCGTCGAGCCCAAGGTCGGCCGCTGTCACCTTGTCGACCGGCTTGTTCTTCGCCGCCATGATCCCCTTGAACGAGGGGTAGCGCGGCTCGACGACACCCGCGGTCACACTCACGATCGCGGGGAGCGACGCCTCGACCTCGTCGTAACCGGCCTCGGTCTGGCGCTGCACCTTCACCGTGCCGCCGGCGATCTCCACGTGCTTCGAGAACGTCAACGCCGGCCAGCCGAGCAACTCGGCGACCTGCGCAGGCACCGTGCCGGTGTAGCCGTCGGAGGACTCCGTCGCCGCGAGCACGAGGTCGATATCACCCGCGCGCTCGATGCTCTTCGCGAGCACCTTCGCGGTCGAGAGCGCATCGGAGCCCGCGAGCGCGGGGTCGGACACCAGGATTGCCTTGGCCGCGCCCATCGCGAGCGCGGTACGCAGACCGGATACCTCGTCGTTCGGCGCCATCGAGATCAGCGTGACCTCGCCGCCGCCGGCCGCGTCGACGAGTTGCAGAGCCATCTCGACCCCGTAGCTGTCGGATTCGTCGAGGATGAGCTTGCCGCTCCGGTCGAGCGTGTGGTCGGCCGACAGCGATCCCGGCACGGCCGGGTCGGGAATCTGCTTGACGCAGACGGCGACGTTCATGCGACTCCTGTTCCTGGGCGCGAATCGGCGCGCGGCGCCGGTTCGGGGAACCCCGATTGTGCCAATCCCTCTGCCACGGAGTCGAAACGTGCCGCATCGGCACGCCCGCGAGCCTCGGTGGGCCGCCCCGGATGGCGCGAATGCCTCGACCAGCCCGGATTCCTCGGGCATTCGAGGTGCACTGAGCCGGTACCGTCGGTTCCGATGGGCGAGTACGTCGACGTCGTCGTTGTGGGTGCCGGACCCGCGGGAACCGCGGCCGCAATCACCGCCCGAGCGCACGGACTGCGCGTCGTGTGCATCGACAAGGCACGGTTCCCGCGCGACAAGACGTGCGGAGACGGCCTGACTGTCAACGCACTCCGCCGGTTGGAGCGGCTCGGCGTGCGCGCGGCCGATCTCGATGCCGCCGAACCGGCCTTCGTGCACGAGACCGTCCTCGTGTCACCGAGCGGGCGGCGCGTGCGCCTTCCGCTCCCGGCCGAGGGTGCCCACGCAGCGGTGGTCACGCGCCGTTCTCTCGACGCCGCGCTGGTCGACGTCGCGCGGCGCAGTGGAGTCGACGTACGCGAGGGATGCGCGCTCGAGGACGCGAAACAAACCGAAGAAGGCGTCGAGATTTCGTTGGCCGACGGTTCCACGATCACGGCGTCGTTCGCGATCGCGGCCGACGGCCACTGGTCGACGCTGCGGCGCGCCCTCGAGCCCGGCGCGGCACACGATCTCGGCGAATGGCATGCAGTGCGCCAATACTTCGACGACGTCGACGACGACCGGCTGTGGGTGATCTTCGAACGCGACCTGTTACCGGGTTACGCGTGGGTGTTCCCCCTACCGGGCGGTCGCGCGAACGTCGGCTACGGCGTGCTGCGATCCGACGGTCGCACCGGCCGCGAGCTGAAGCAGCTCTGGCCCGATCTCCTGGCCCGCCCGTCACTGCGCGATGTCCTGGGCCCGCGCGCCCGACCCGCGGAAGCGGCGCGCGCGTGGCCGATCCCGACTCGCTACGACCCCGAGCGGCTCGTGTCGGGCCGGGTCCTGTTCGCCGGAGATGCGGCCGGTGTCGTCGATCCGATGACCGGCGAAGGCATTGCGCAGGCCATCGAGACGGGCGTGCTCGCGGCCGAGGCCCTCGCGACCGGTGCCGACTATCGGGCATCGGTGCAACGCGCGATTGGGCGCGACCTGCGCTTCGCACTCGCGCTACAGCGCCTCCTGCGGCGCCCGCTCGGCGCGCGGGCCGCGATACGCGCCGCCGACCTGACACCCTGGACTCGGCGCAACTTCGCCCGCTGGATGTGGGAGGACTACCCGCGGGCGATCCTCGGCACACCCGACCGCTGGCACCGCCGGATGTTCACACAACCGGGCGTGTCCTTCGCCGCCTCGGACACGCTCACCGGCTGACATGCCATGATGTTGGAATGTCCGACGGAAAAGCAGAAGTATCGATTGCGCGGAGCCCTGACGACGCGTGGAAGCTCATCCGCGAGTTCGGCGGGCTCGACACCTGGATGCCGGGCGTGGAGACGTGCGTCGTCGACGGCGATGTCCGCACCATCGGCATGATGGGAATCGAGATCAAAGAGAAGCTGCGTACGCTCGACGATCGCAACCGTACGATCTCGTACTCGGTGGTGGAATCGCCGATGGGCAACCTCGAGTCGCATCTCGCGACCATCTCGGTCGAACCGGAAGGCAACGGCTCGCGCGTCACGTGGACCGTCGAAGTATCGCCCGACGAACTGCTCGGCCTCTTCCTGCCGGTCTACGAGGGCTCGGTCGTCGAGCTCAAGAAGAAGCTCGAAGGCTAGATCGCGACGATCGCGCCGGGCCCTCCCGGCTCGACGAGGATCTTGACGTGCCCTTCGGGATTCCCGAGCTCGTCGAACGCGGCGGGTACTCCGTCGACGCCACAGATCCCGGTGATCATCGGCGTCACGTCGATCTCGCCTTCTGCGATCGCGCGCAACGTGTCACCGAACTCGAACGGGTCGTACGCGAACGAGAACAAGATCGTCAGCTGCTTGACCTGCGCGACGAGGGGTCGCACGCTGTCAGCTTGCATGCACGACCCGACGACGCAGACGCGGCCGGTCGCCGGTGCGGCCCTGATCACAAGCTCGAGTGATCCGGGAATGCCGATCGCGTCGAACACGACGGGCGCTCGCCGAGCGTCCGCCGCCGTCAACATCGCCATGGGATCGTCGCGCGCGGGATCGACAGCGAGGCCCGCTCCCATCGCGAGCGCAACACTGCGCCGCCGCGGCGAGAAGTCGGACACGACGATGGTCTCGACGCCGAGGCGCTTGAGCTCGGCGACGACCGCGAGCCCGACCGGTCCCGCGCCGAGCACGAGGGCGGACTCTGCAGGTGTGACCGCAGCGCGCGCGACCGCGTGGCGACCGACCGACATCGGCTCGGTCAACGCGGCGCGCCGATGGTCGAGACCGTTGGGGACCTTCATGCACAACGCGGCGCTCAGGCGCATCCGATCCGCGTACGCGCCGTTGTAGACGTTCGAGTACGCGCCGACCGGCTCCATCCCGTCGG
>DATJAA010000230.1:0-6065 GCA_035516815.1 Acidimicrobiia bacterium
CGACTCTGCGACGAAGCGCTCGGGGAGCAGATCGGCGCGCAGCCCACGCCGTTCGAGCGCGGCCGCGGTCCCGGGTCCGATCACCGCGATCCGGAGCCCGGCGAGCGCGCGCGCGTCGAGGCCGGCCGGCCCGAGCCCGCCGTCGAAGAACGCGTCGACACCGGTCGCCGAGGTGAAGACGAGCCACCCAAAGTGCTCGAGGTCGGGAACCGCGAAGTCGAGCGGCGTGCACCGGATCGCCGGCACCTCGAGCACGGCCGCGCCGAGCGCGCCGAGCCGCTCGCGCAGCTCGCTCATCTGCTCGCGCGCGCGCGTGACGACGATCGTGCGGCCGAAGAGCGGCTGCCGCTCGAACCAGGGGAAGTCGAGCGCGGCGACCTCGCCCACGACGATCGCGCTCGGGGGTTGCACACCCGCGCTCGCGATGGTTCCGAGTGTGGCGCGGATCGTGTGCTGATCGGGGCGGGTTCCGTAGCGCACCGCGGCGACGGGGGTGGACGCCGGCCGACCACCTTCGATGAGTGCCGTCGCGATCTCCGCCAGACGCCCCGCACCCATGAGGATCACGATCGTGCCGCCGGACCGGGCGAGCACGTCCCACCGCGTGTCGTCACCGCCCTTCGCCGGATCCTCGTGACCGGTGACAATGGTGACGCTGGTCGAGACACGCCGGTGCGTCACAGGAATTCCGGCGTACGCCGCAGCCGCGATCGCGCTCGTGACGCCGGGGACGACTTCGAACGGGACACCCGCCGCGATGCAGGCCTCGGCTTCCTCGCCGCCGCGCCCGAATACGAAAGGGTCGCCGCCTTTGAGGCGGACGACGCAGCGGCCGTCGGTGCCGCGGGCGACGAGGAGCGCGTTGATCTCGTCCTGGCTCATGGGTGCGGCGCCCGGAGCCTTGCCGACGTCGACGAGCTCCGCGCCGGAACGCGCCAGCTCCAGCAGCTCGACCGGCGCCAACCGGTCGTAGACGACGACGTCGGCCGCGCGCAGTAGCGCCTCACCCTTGCGGGTCAGCAGACCGGGATCGCCCGGTCCCGCGCCGACGAGGTACACCGTCACGTGATGTCCTCGAGGAGCGCGCGCCCGCCCTTCGCGACGAGAAGATCGTGCGCGGCCGTCGTCCCGACGTCGTGCGGATCGTCGCCTGCCACGCGCGTACGTAGGACGATATGACCGTCGAGCGACGCGAGCAGCGCGTCTAGCACGATCGTGCCGTCGGCGTCGGCGGTGCGCGCGAGGGCGCCGCAGGGCAGGTCGCAACCGCCTCCGAGCGCGCCGAGGAACATCCGCTCCGCGGTGACTGCCCGGTGCGCGACCGGGTCGTTGATCGCGCGCAACGCCGCAAGCGTGGCGGCATCGTCGACCCGGCACTCGACCGCGAGCGCGCCTTGCGCGACCTGCGGGAGGAGAAGCTCCGGGTCGAGCACCTCGTCGGCGCAGCCGGCGAGCCCGAGCCGTTCGAGCGCCGCGAGCGCGACGACGATCACCTGGTATTCGAGCTCTTCCCGCCGGCGCAGCCGGGTCTCGATGTTGCCGCGCAACGGTCCGAACGAAAGATCGGGCCGCGCCGCCGCCAGCTGCGCGCGCCGGCGAACCGAACCGGTGCCGACCCGCCCACCGACGGGAATCTCGTCGAACGAGCAGCCGGCGAGCGCGTCGCGAGGATCCGCCCGCTCGGGAATGCACGCGAGGACGAGCCCCGCCGCGATCGCCGCGGGGAGGTCCTTCCCGGAGTGCACCGCGATGTCGGCGCGGCCGTCGAGCACGGCCTGCTGGACCTCCTTCGTGAACACGCCCTGCCCGCCGATGGAGTGCAGATCCGAGGTCTGGTCGCGATCGCCGGTGGTCGTGACGAGCACGTATTCGACGTCGCCCCCCAACCGCGCGCCGACGCGCTCGGCCTGCCATCGCGCGAGCGCGCTGGCGCGCGTCGCGATGCGGATCACTCGGATTCGACCGTCGACTCGGTCGGTAGATCGAACAGCGAAGCGAGCGCGTCGGCGTAGAAATCGCCACGCGGCGTTCCGGCTGTGTCCTTCACCCGCACGGTCGGCTCGTGCAGCAGCTTGTTGACGACCCCACGCGTGATCGCGTCGACGAGATCGCGGGTGTCGGGATCGAGCTTCGCGAGCTTGGCCCGGAACCGTTCGAGCTCACCGGCGCGAACCTCCTCGGCGAAGTCGCGCAGCGACGCGACGAGCGGACCGACTTCACGTGCCGAGCGTTCCATGCGGTAGCGCTCGATCTCGGCCGCGAGGATCGCGCGGACCTTTCCGATCTCGCCGCGGCGGCGGTCGGCCGACCGCTGCGCGTACTCCTTCAGGTCGTCGAGGTCGAGGAGCGTGACGTCGAGGACGTCGCCGACACCGGGATCGACGTCGCGTGGCAGCGCGACGTCGACGATGAGCAGCGGCCGGCCGTTACGGCAAGCCATCACCATCTCGACCATCGCCCGCTCGACGAGCACCTCGGACGACGCGGTCGAGGTGAGCAGCACATCGGTATCGACGAGGGTGTCGGCGATCTCTGTGAGTGGGATCGCGCGTGCGCCGATGCCGGCCGCGAGTTCCTCCGCCCGGCTCAGCGTGCGGTTGGCCACCACGACTTCGGCGACGCCGCGCGACCGCAGGGTCGACGCGAGGCCCGACCCCATCTGGCCGGCTCCGATCACGAGTACCCGCGCGCCCGCGAGGTCGCCGAGGTACTCGGCCGCGACCGCCACGGCGGCGGAAGGGATGGACACCGGGTGGCGGGAGATACCCGTCTCGGTGCGGACCCGCTTCCCCGACTCGACCGCGTGCTTGAACATGCCGGAGAGCAACTGCGGCGCGGTCTGCTCACGCACCGCCGTCTGCCACGCGTCGCGCACCTGGCCGAGGATCTCGCTCTCGCCGACGATCATGGAGTCGAGTCCGGCTGCGACCGAGAAGAGGTGGGCGACCGCCGCTTCGTCGTAGTACGTGTAGAGGTGGTCGGCGAACTCGTCGGGATCCGCGCCCGAATGGGCCGCAAGGAAGTCGCGGACATCGCTCACCGCGGCGTGGAAGTGCGTGCAGCGCGCGTAGATCTCGGTCCGGTTGCACGTCGACAGCAACACGACCTCTAGGAGGTGCTCGCGGGCGGAGAGATCGTGGAGCGCTTTCGCGAGCCGTTCCTCGGGCACCGTCATGCGCTCGAGCAGCTCGACCGGGACCGTACGGTGGTTCAGACCGACGACGAGGAGAGACACGTCCTCAACAACTCCCTTGCCTCGTCGACGCGACCCGTGCGCACCAGTTCCACGATGCCGCCCTCGAATGCCGATTGCCAGTCGGCGTCTTCGCTGGAACGCCCGGAGGCCCGCAAGGCTTCCCGGGCTTCGGCGAGCAGATCGAGCAGGGTCTCGTACTCAGGTCCGATCTCCTCTTCCAGGCGGCGCCGCAGCCGGGCGGCCAGCGCCGGGCTGCGCCCGCCGGTCCCGATGCCGACGACGAGATCTCCGCGCCGGAGCACCGACATCAGGGTAAAGGAGCAGTTGGCCGGGTCGTCCGCACTGTTCACCCACACCCGGGAGCTTTCGCCCGCCGAGTGCACCGCGGCGTTCACCGCGGGATCGTCGGTCGCGGTGAACCCGAGCCAAGCACCCTCGAGGTCACCGGCGTCGAAATCCCGCGCTTGCCAGGTGAGCCGCCCGGCGTCGGCCCACGCCCGGACTTCGGTACCGGCCTCGGGGGCGATGACCTCCACGTGCGCACCCACACCGAGGAGCGCCTCGATCTTGCGCGCCGCGATCCGGCCGCCGCCGACGACCACCACGCGCCGGCCGCGCAGCAGCAGGTTCACCGGGTAGCCGGCGAGCCCGGGGCGACTTGCTCGATCGGGCACTCACCCCGTCCGTTCACGGGGCGAAGCGGCGCCGCCTGACCCCCGGCGGAGTTGATAGAAGGACAGGATCTGCAACTCGATGGCGAGATCGACCTTGCGCATCGACACGCCTTCGGGCACCGAGCAGACCGCCGGTGCGAAGTTGAGGATCGACGTGACCCCGGCGGCAACGAGGCGATCGGCAACTTCTTGGGCCGCGGCCGCGGGCGTGGCGAGGATGCCGATCGCGATGTTGTGCTCGCGCACGACGCGGTCGAGGTCGTCGACCGACACGACGGCGAGATCGCCGATGCGCTTGCCGACCAGTGCCGGATCGGCGTCGATCAGCACTTCCACGCGGAAACCTCGCGCACCGAAGCCACGGTAGTTCGCGAGCGCCCGACCAAGGTTGCCGATCCCGACGATCGCAACCGGCCAGTCACGCGTCAGCCCGAGCTCGCGGGAGATCTCGTGCAAGAGATACTCGACGTCGTAACCGACGCCCCGCGTTCCGTACGAGCCCAGGTACGACAGGTCCTTGCGCACCTTGGCCGCGTTCACACCCGCGAGCTCAGCCAGGCGCTCGGATGAGATGGTCGCGACCTGACGTTCGCCCGTTTCCATGAGGGCTCGGTAGTAGAGCGGCAGGCGGGCGACGGTCGCCTCCGGAATCCGGCGTCGCGACGAGTTTGTCACCCAGCTGTCCTTTCGGTGCTCCGCCCTGGAACACGCCCGTGCCAGAGGGTACCGAGCTTGTGCACGCGTTCTCAAAGTGTGGGGGAATCTTCGAGGGATCCCGGCCACCTCGCCCTCGTCTCCCTCCCGAGGAGTCAGATCTCACGCTCGGGACTACCCTCGCAGCCGCCATGGTCGCCGGCCTCGCATTCCTTGCAACCGCAGTCGCGACCGTGTTCGCGCAGGCAACGGGAGTCCGGTACTCACGCTCCAAGGCGCCTCACCAGGGCGCCTGGACCTTTGCGCTGGCCCTGTTCGCCCTCGCTTCCGCCGCCCTCGCAACCGCGGAGTCCACGGGCTGGGACCGTGGGACCTTTCGCGCGTTCTTCCTCCTCGGCGCCATCCTGAACGTGCCCTGGCTGGCGCTCGGCACCGTCTACCTGCTGGGGGGGCGCGCGCTCGGCAACCGGGTACGGACGGTCCTCATCCTCTTCACCGGATTCGCGATCGGCGTGATGGTGGCGGCGCCGATCCACGGCGTGATCGAACCGCAGGGCGGTATCCCCGTCGGCAAGGACCATTTCGGGGTGCTGCCACGCCTGCTCGCAGGCGTCGGCAGCGGCGTCGGCGCGATCGTCGTGTTCGGCGGCGCGGCGTACTCCGCGATCCGGTTCGCCCGCCGGCGTGTGCCCGGAACCGGAGTGCTCGCAGGCGGCAATGCACTCATCGCGCTCGGAACGCTCGTCCTCTCGAGCGGCGGGCTGCTGCAGGGCGTGATCGGTCAGGACGAAGCGTTCGCGGCGTCGCTTGCCGCGGGGATCGTCGTCATCTACGCGGGCTTCGTCGTCGCATCGTTGGCCGCGCGACCTTCGCGCGTCGCCGACGAGAGTTCCCGCCGAACCAGCTTGCCGGCGAGCGTGCGCGGGAGCGCGTCGACTACCTCGACGCGAGTCGGCAGCTTGTAGCGCGCGAGGTACCGGCCCGCGTGCCGCAACAACTCGACCGGGTCGGGCGCGTGCCCGGCGCGCGGCACGACGTACGCGACGACACTCTCGCCGGTGCGCGGGTGGGGCTCACCCACGACCGCCACGTCGGCGACGTCGCGATGGCTGCGCAGTGCGTCTTCCACCTCACCGGGGAAGACGTTGAACCCGGAGACGATGATGACATCCTTCGCCCGATCGACGAGCGTCAGCCAGCCGTCGCCGTCCGCGACCGCGATGTCACCGGTGTGCAACCAACCGTCGACGAGCACCGCCGCGGTCGAGTCGGCATCGTTCCAGTAGCCGGCGAACACGTTCGGTCCGCGTACGAGGATCTCGCCGGGGTCGTGCTCGAGCGCGGGATTGCCGTCGCGGTCGAGCAACCTGACGTCGACCCCGGGCAGCGGCGGGCCGATGGACCCCGGTCGTGGCGTCGCCTCGACCGCCGTCGTGGTCACGACGGGCGACGCCTCGGTCAGCCCGTATCCGTCGTGCACCGAAACGCCGAAACGTTCTCGCATTGAGCGCGCGGTCGCGCCGACGAGCGCGGCCGCGCCG
>DATJAA010000231.1:0-8778 GCA_035516815.1 Acidimicrobiia bacterium
CTCCGCACGTGCTTCGTTCCGCGGTCGTGCCCGTTCCGGCGGTCGGTGCGGCCCTCATGCTCTCCGTGCTCGCCACGTTCGTCGCTGCGCTGGCGACGGAGTTGATCGCGCGCCGCCTCGACGCGCCGATCGGCGCAATCGGCCCGAGCATCGCACTGTTCGTCGTCATCTCCGCGTTGGGCTCGGGACGGTGGGCGCCGACGACCGCGCTCTACGCGCTCGTCGTGGTCGAATATCTCGTCGCGCTGCACCACTTCGAGATGGAGTCGCGGCGCACGTGGTTCCAGAGCCGTCGGACGCGACGCTCGCATCTCTTTGCGGGCGGTGCGGCGGCGGGTGCCATCGCCGTCGCGGCCGCGATCGCCCTCGGGCCCGGCGTCCCCGGCGCGCACGGCGGCGCGTGGATCAAGTACCGGTCGCTCGGGAGCGGCGCGGGTTCGAGCATCCTCAACGTCACCTCGCCGCTCGTCTCGGTCCGGGCGAAGCTCACCGGCACAGACTCCAGCGTCGAGGTGTTCAGTGTGCGCACGACCGAACCGAAGGGCGACTACTGGCGCGTCATCGCGCTCGATCAGTTCCAGGACGACGGCTGGGGTCTCAACTCCGACCAGCGATCGGCTTCGAAGCTGCCCGGGCCGACCAATGCCCCCGGCACGAAGTTGGTGACCGAGACCTTCCACCTCGGCCCGATCGACGCGCACTGGCTCCCGGCGGCGTACCGTCCGGTGCACATCGACGCTCCTGGCTCGGAAGTGCTACCGGGGTCGACCTCGTTGTTCTTGGACAAGCCGATCTCGGGCCTCACGTATCACGTCCGGTCCGAGATCTCGAACCCCGACCCGGCCACGCTCGAGGCCGTCACCGACGCCGATCTGCAGGCGATGTCGGCCGAAACCGCACTCCCCCGCGATTTCTCGGCTCGCGCCCGGCAGTACGCGCAAGAGGTGACCAAAGACGCGCCCACGCCGTACCAGAAGGGGCTGGCGTTGATGACCGCGCTGCGGTCGGCACCTTTCGTCTACGACCAGACCGTCGACCTCGGGACGAGCGCGAATGCCCTGGACAAGTTCCTGTTCCAAACGCGTCGCGGCTTCTGCGAGCAGTTCGCGTCGGCGTTCGCCGAGCTCGCCCGTTCGGTCGGGCTGCCAACGCGGGTTGCCGTCGGCTACCAGCCGGGAACGCTCGGATCCGATGGGCTCTGGCACGTTCAGGAAAAGGACGCGCATGCGTGGCCGGAGGTGTGGCTCGGACCGAAGATTGGTTGGTATCGCTTCGAGCCGACACCCGGGCGGACCGACCCGATCACGGGTCTCGGCGGTCCGGTGTCCGGCTCGGGCGGATCCGGCCCCACGACGACCACCTCGGCGCCGGCGCAGTCGAACACGCCGACGACCGTGGCGCTCGCGCCTGTCGCACCCGGGTCACACTTTCCGCAACAGACCCCGAACTCGTCCACGACCCCCTCGCGGACCCGCGCCCACGTGATAACGGTCGCGGCGGTGGCATTGGCCGCGCTGATCGTCGCGTTCATCGCGTTGGTCGCCGCGCTCGCGATCGGGGCGTGGCAGCGCACGCGCCGGCGCCGGCACGACCCGGACGTCCGGCGCCGCGTACTCGGTGCGTGGACCGAGGCGCTGGAACGTTTGTCGGCGGCCGGTATCCGCAGGCGGCCGGCGACGACGTCGCTCGAGTTCGCACTCCGGCAGGCGCCCGCGCTCGGCGCCGGCGCGGCGGGCCCACCGCTGATGAGCCTGGCGCGCCTGCACACCTCGGCGATGTATTCACCCGACCCGCCGTCGACGGCCGATGCCGACGAAGCCTGGTCGGAGGTCGACGCGATCGCGGCCGCGCTGCGCGGGTCGGTCCCGCTCACGACACGGCTACGCGCGCGTTGGAGCGCGATGCTGCCGCGCCCACGGCGCGCGCGCGGCGACGAAGGTGGCGTCAGCCCCGAGCCCTGAGACGCTCCACGAACTCCGCCCGCTCCGAGGTGAACGCGCGGACGTCGGCATCGACGTCGGCGGCAACCTGGTCGACTGCGACGAAGAGCGCGAGTTGCCCGGCGCGCAGCGCGTCGAGGATCTGGCCGTCGTCGTGGCACGCCCACACGTTTCGGCCGTCGGTGACGATGCGCAGGCTCGTGAGGTCGTCGCCGGCCTCCGTGATCGCTGCCAGCGCGCGATGCACCCGCGATGTCGGAAGGCCCGCGTCCAGCATCGACCGCACGATCCGGAGCGCGACGAGCTCACGAAATCCGTAGCCGGTCGCGTCGGTCGGCGGCACGAGACCCGACCGCGCCCAATGCCGAAGCTGCGCGCCGGTGCAGCCCGACAGCCGAGCCGCCTGCGCCTGAGTGAACGCCACCGGGATCGTTCAGGAATCGTCGCGACGGAAGCGATCGCGCCACTGCCGCCCGCGATCGCCGAACATGCCGCGCAGGCCGCCCTGCGCGCGCAATCCTCCGGTAAGGGTCTCGAGGCCGGCGCGGCCGAGCTTGCGAACATGTCGCTCGATGACGAGCAAGCACGCGAGCATCACCGCGAAACCGATCGCTCCGACCCACACGCTCGACGCAAAGGTGAAGATCAGCAACACGAGCCCACCGAGGACGCCGAGCGCGGCCCAACGGATCACACGCGCCGAATGTCGATACAGCGTCGTGCGCGACACGCGCTCGCCCAGCGCCGGATCGGTGGCGTTGAGGTTGGCTTCGATCTCCCGAAGGATCTTTTGCTCTTCGTCCGAGAGCGGCATACTCGACATTCTCGCGCAGCCGGAAGGGGCCAACAACGCGCGGACCGGCCGGAGCGGCGTATTCCCGAGGTCTACAGGCCGTCTTCGCGGGGTTTTGCACTGACGAATTCGGGTGCACCGCCCGCCGCGGCCGAGCGATATACGAGGTCTACGAGCCGATGAGCGGCGAGTGCGTCGCCCGCACCGGGGTGACCCGCCGGCGCCGGCGTTCCCGGGCCCCGACCGGCCAGTGCATCGAGAAATGACTTCGACGCCACCGCGTAGTGGGTGAGCGGCTTGCGGTACACCTCGGGAAGGGTGAATCGCCCGCTCCACTCGGGCGGCTCCGCCGTGACGAGGTCCTCACCCTCGTCGGTCTGCACGTGCAACGGTCCGAGATAGTCGTCGTCGGTCCACAAGAACGCCTTCTCGCAAAACACCTCGATCCGGCGGCTCGACTCGCGCGTGAGCACCTGGTGCCACACACTGGTCAGCTGCGCGACCAAACCGTCCGCGAACGCGAAGGTCGCCGCGGCGGTGTCCTCGATGCGGTCATACCCAAATCGCGACGCGACTCGCGCGGATACCTCGATCGGATCCCCCAGCACCCAGCGGAGCACGTCGACATCGTGGATCGAGTGCTCGATCATCGTGCCGCCACCGGCCCGGGCGGCATCGGCGCGCCACGTGGAGCCGTACGTGCCCTGCACCGGAAAGTACTGGTCGTCGCGCATGACGGCGGCGAGGACCCGCCCGTAGCGGCCCGAGGCGACCGCCTCGGCGAGTGACCGGAACACGGGCGACCAGCGCAGGACGAGCCCGACCTGATGCGGAACCCGCTCGAGCGCCGACGCGACGCGGGTCGCGGTCGCCAGGTCGGGAGCGAGCGGTTTCTCGCAGAAGACGGGCAGGCTCCGTGCCACGGCGGCCTCGACCGCCGCGAGGTGCGCGGCCGTCCAGGTGCACACCCAGACGGCATCCACGCCGTCGATCAAGTCTTCCAGCGTCGCACTCGGATCACCGCCGTGATGCCGGGCGACCTTGGCCGCTCGCTTCTGGTCGTCGTCGAAGGTCGCGACGACGCGGGCGTCGACGAGGCCCGCATCGGCAAGTTGCTGCAATGCGACCGCGTGCACCGTGCCGATGAAGCCGCAGCCGACGAGGCCGATCTTGATCACTTGTCCCTCCCGGATTCTCCGGGCTCGACGAGCGCCGCGGGGCCGACGGCCCGGGATCCGAACCTGCCCCGGACTTCGTCGACCGCGCGTTCCACCGCGGCGCGGCGCTCGGTGCGGTGCCGCTGCTCGTGCTCACCGTCGCCGGTGAGATCGAGCTCGCCTTGCACCGCCGCGTCGTTGGCGAGCTGCGACAACGACACTCCGAGAAGCCGGACGCCTCTCGCGACGTCGAAATCGCAGAGCAGCTCGCGGGCTACGGAGAGCACGGTCGTGCTCAGGTCAGTCGGTTCCGGGAGCGTGCGAGCGCGCGTGCGCGTCTCGAAGTCACCGAAACGGATCTTCAAGTTGACGGTGCGAGCCGTTCGCCCGGCCGTCCGGAGACGTGCCGTCGCGCGATCAACGAGGCGGACGAGCTCCCGGGCGCACTCGGCGCCCGTGTGCAGATCGGCGGCGTAGGTCTCCTCGGCGCCGATCGATTTCGCCTCACGCTCCGGAACGACAGCACGCGGGTCGTCGTTGCCGGCGAGCGCGCGCAGATGCGAACCGAGGCTCGCGCCCAGCGCGCCCACGAGCGCCTGCTCGTCGGCTGCGGCGACGTCGCCGATCGTCGACAGTCCCATCCGTTCGAGCTTCGCCATCGTCGCGGGCCCGACGCCCCACAGGCGTGACACCGGCAACGGAGCGAGAAACGCGCGCTCGGTTCCGACCTCGATGGAGAGCATCCCGTCCGGCTTGGCCAGGTCGCTTGCGAGCTTGGCGAGGAACTTCGTCGACGCGACGCCGACCGAGATATGCAGTCCGGCCTCGTCGAGAACGCGCCGGCGGATCGTCGTCGCGACCTCGACCGGAGAGCCGAGCAGCCGCCGGGCTCCGGCGACGTCGATGAACGCCTCGTCGATCGACAGCTGTTCCACGAGCGGCGAGACCGACGCCAAGATGGCCATCACCTCCCGGCTCTTCTCCGAATAGCGCGCCAGGCGCGGCGACAGGAAGGTCGCATCGGGGCACGCCTTGCGGGCACGCGTCATCGGCATCGCCGAGCGCACTCCGAACCTCCGGGCCTCGTAGCTCGCGGTGCTGACGACGCCCCGCGAGCCGAGGCCACCGACCACGACCGGTCGGCCTCGCAGGCTCGGGTCGTCGAGCTGCTCGACCGCCGCGAAGAACGCGTCCAGATCGACGTGCAGGATCGACGCGTCGCGGCGCGCGTTCACACGGACCACATCACGAGCCGGCGATCACGCGAGCGAGCGCACGACGCGCATGTCGGCGCGCGTCGTGCCGAACACGTCGTAACAGAAGTCGACGCCGCTCCCCGGCGCCCACCGCTCGCGCAGCCACGCGGCAAGGGGCTCACCGACCCACGGAGCGCACGACGCAAGAAGCGGTGCACACTCGGCCGCAGGCACGAACGTGGCCTCTACGACGATGCCGTCGGGATCATCGACGCGCACGTTACCGTCGAACGCGACAGCGAGATGCACCTCGCAGCGCATGTGCCAACCCATGTCGGGCGCGTGCGCGCGCACCTCGTACAGCGGCCCGCTCCATTCGCGCACGCGCAGACCGGTCTCCTCTTCGACTTCGCGCGTGAGCCCGGCGAGCAGGTCGGCATCGCCGTCGTCGATCACTCCGCCGGGAGTGCTCCAATCCTCGATGCCGCCGCGTCTCTGGTTGCGAACCAGCAGCACACCGTCGCTCGTCTCGAGCAGTCCTCCGGCGACGGTCCACTCCCGCACGGACGACAGTCTCGCGCTTCCCGCGTCAACGCCGCGCGCCGGTACGATCGGCCGGTGGCCGCGGAGACGACGCCCGAGCACCCGAACCTTCCCCGCCGCGGCGCGCTGGCGACGATGTTCGCGGCGATCGCGCTGTCGGGCGGCATCGGCGGCCTCATCGGTTACAGCCTCGTCGCGGCCACGTGCCCGTCGACGCCGACGCGGGCCGAACAATTGCTCGAGCAGATCCGGGGGTTCCATGCAAGCGTCCCCTCCTGCTCACTCAAGGAGCTGGCCGCGGCCCTCGTGGGCACGCTGTTCGCGTCGCTCGGTGCCGCCACCGTTGCGATCCTCGTCATGCGCGCGCAATCGGAGTGGCGCACTCACGCGCCGCGATCGCGCCCGAGCGCCTGACCGCGGCGCCTACATGAGCGCGATGCGCCGGAACGCCTCGGCGTATTGCACACCGGCCGTCCGACCGGCGTCGATCGCGCTCTCGCGAAGGAAGTCACGGAACCAGTCGCCGGTCTCGACGAGCTGGCTCGTGTGGCAGAACAAGGCTTCGATCTTGCGCTCGAGCGTGGCGCCGACGTCAACCCACACGTTCGCTTCGAACGTGCCGGAGAGGTACAACGCGCGTACCTGGTGTACCGCGAGCCCCTCGGTCGCGAGCTCGGGGAAATAGTGCGGGTTGCCCGCGGCCGGTGAGACTGCGTCGAGGGTCGCCCAGCCGGTGACCCGGTGGTCGCGGTGGTTCACATAGGTATCGCCGAAGAACACCGCGGTGGGATCCGGGCAACACACGACATCAGGACGGATCGACCGGATGAGCCGCACCAACTCGAGGCGCAGCGTGCGGTCGTCGACGAGCTCGCCGTCGGGATGATCGAGATGATGGTGCTCGGTGACCCCGAGGACCTGCGCGGCGGCCGCCGTCTCTTCGATACGGCGCAGCACCAGCGCGCCGAGATCGGCATCGGGATCGCTTGTCCCCTTGTCGCCCCGGGTGGTCACCACGACGTGCACCTCCGCGCCCGAGTCGGCCCAACGCGCGAGCGTGCCACCCGCGGAGATCTCGGGATCGTCCGGGTGCGCGTAGACCGCGAGGACCCGTTCCGGAATCTCGACCACGATGGAGGTCACGCGGCGGCGACCTCGTCGAAGGCACGCAGCGTCGCCGTGATCGCGTCGTCGTCGACATCTTTGTGTGTCACGAAGCGAACCGTGCGAGGATCGATCGTCCCGCTACGGACACCGAGCCGTCCGAGCCGTCCGACGAAATCGGGTGGGAGCGACCCGACATCGGCACACACGATGTTCGTCCGGACCCGCGCGGGATCGACGGCACCCGGCCAGCGAACCGCGATCGCTTCGGCCAGCCGGCGTGCCCGTTCGTGGTCGTCGCCGAGCCGCTCGACCATCGTCTCCAGGGCCACGATGCCCGCCGCCGCGATGATGCCCGCCTGGCGCATGGCGCCGCCCCAACGGGTACGCTGCACGCGCGCCCGAGAGATGAGATCGGCCGGGCCGCAAAGGAGAGAGCCCACGGGCGCTCCGAGCCCCTTCGACAAGCAGAACATCACGGTGTCGGCCGGTGCAACGAGCTCTCGCGGCGCGACGCCGAGCGCGATCGACGCGTTCCAGATGCGCGCGCCGTCGACGTGCACGCGCAGGCCACCTGCGTGCGCGAGGTCGCACAACGTCTTCATCTCGGCCGCGGCGATCGGGGCGCCCGAGAGCGGCATGTAGGTGTTCTCGATCACGAGCATCGAAGGCGTAGGCAGGTGATGGTCGACGCCCTCGATCGCGGTGCGCACGCCGTCGGGCAGGTCCCAGAGCGGGTGAACCTGTACACCGCTGTTCCCGGGGGCCGCGGCCGCCTCGTGGCGGTACACGTGCGCGCGGTCCGGGCACAGCACTTCCGTACCGGGTGGCGCCAGCACATGGATCGCGAGCTGGTTCGCCATGGTGCCCGACGGGACGTACAACGCAGCTTGCGTCCCGAGCAACGACGCTGCGAGCGATTGCAAGCGATTGACGGTGGGATCCTCGCCGTAGAGGTCGTCACCGACCTCGGCGTCCGCCATCGCGCGCCGCATCTCGTGCGTGGGTGTCGTCACAGTATCGGAGCGCAGATCGACCGGGAGAGTGTCGGATCGCAGATCGACCGGGCTCACAGATCCTGCCAGCCCGGCTTTACCGGCCGCATGAGCCCTTCCTGCATCACGGTCACGGCGAGCGCGCCGTCGTGACGGAAGATGAAACCCTCGGCGAGTCCGCGCGCCCCACCCGCCGACGGGCTCTTCTGGTGATACAGCAACCATTCGTCGACCCGGAGCGCGCGGTGGAACCACATCGCATGGTCGAGGCTCGCGATCATGAAGCGATCGTCGTCCCACGAACGTGCGTGCGACATGACCGCGGTGTCGAGCAATGTCAGGTCGGAGGCATAGGCAACGACGCACGCATGAAGCAACGGATCGTCGGGCAGCTTTCCGTCGGCGCGGATCCACACGAGCTGCTCGGCCGCGCGGGGCGCCGGATCCGGGTCGAGCCAGCGCGGCAGCCGCGACGACCGCGTGTCGATCGGCCGGTCGCGTCGGATCCACTCGACGAAGGCGGGCGGGAAACGATCGGCGTACGGCTCCAGCCGCTCGCGCATGGTGGGCAGCGTCTCGGGATCGGGAGCATCCGGCATCGGGTACTGGTGCTCCGGCCCCGGCTCTTCGATCTGGAACGATGCCGACAGGTTGAAGATCGCGCGACCGTGCTGGATCGCGACGACACGGCGGGTGGTGAAGCTGTGACCGTCGCGGATCCGGTCGACGTCGTAGACGATCGGGATGCGCGGGTCACCGGGGCGCAGGAAGTAGGCGTGCAACGAGTGCACGTGACGATCGGGATCAACGGTACGGCCCGCCGCGACCAAGGCCTGACCGGCGACCTGGCCCCCGAATACCCGCTGGCGGTCCTCATCGGGGCTGACGCCGCGGAACAGATTCACCTCGAGCTGTTCGAGCTCGAGGAGATCGATGAGATCGTCAAGCGCGCGCCCCATATCCCTGCGGATGCTACCGGTGCGCGATCGGCGGGGAGCGGGTCAGCCGAAGAACACCGCAGCCGCTTCGAAGAGGCGCCCGTCGACGGTC
>DATJAA010000232.1:0-8837 GCA_035516815.1 Acidimicrobiia bacterium
CGGCTTTTCTTGGCGCAGGCGGAGGAGCTCCTGAACGCGCCGGCGCGCGCTCCGGGCTGGACCCACACCGACCCGCTCGTGCTCGAAGGGATCGGTCGGGCCTCGACGATCATTCCTATGCTCCTTGCGGGCAGGCCGGAGTTCGAGAACGTGACATCGGTGCTCGACGTGGGCGTCGGTGTCGGGTTGCTGGCAATCGCCGCGACCACCGCGTGGCCGGGGGCGACCGTCGTCGGCGTCGACGTGTGGGAGCCGGCACTCGAGCGTGCGCGCGCGAACGTCGCGGGAGCAGGCCTGACCGACCGCATCACTATTCGCAACCAGGACGTGACGACACTCGACGACGTCGACGCTTTCGACCTTGCGTGGATACCGACGTTCTTCATCGCCGACGGTCAACTCGTCGCGACGATCGACCGAGTGATGCAGGCACTGAAGCCCGGCGGGTGGATCGTGCTCGGCCGCTTCGACGACGTGCCGGACCCGCTGGCGCAAGCCCTCTCGGACGCACGAACGATCCGCAGCGGCGGCGCGATCGTCGCCGTTGCCCGGGCGGTAGAGCTGCTGGAAGACGCCGGCTACGACGCGGTCCACGAACTCGAAAAGCACGGGCCGATCCCGGCAGGCTTCATCGTCGGTCGGAAACCCTCGTCGTGACCGGCCGGATCACGGCTCGGTCAGGCCACTGCGCGCTGCGCGGGCGCGGCGACCCGGACGGGTCTCACGGCTGAGACCTCCTTCGCGTCCCGCAGCGCGGCGAGAATGGATTCCCATTCCAGCTGCTGCCGTAGCCAGCGTCGCGCCGACTCTTCGTCGGCTCGTCGTTGTGTTTCGGTCCTCATGACCTGCCTTCCGTCGGAGGCATCGTCATGAGTGTGCCCGCGGGATGTAACCGGGACGTGTCGTCGGCGAGAACCACCGGTTGCAATCGGTAACCTCCTCGGCGTGCACGAGACCCCGGCCGATCTCGCGGCACTGCAACAGTTGCTCGACGCGTCATACGCGCGTATGGGCACGCACATGCGCTCGATACACACACCCGAGCGGCGGGTCGCCGCGCCGGATCTCGCTCGCGTGTTGCGTGGCGTGCGCGTGCTCGACCTCGCGACGGTCACCGCCGCGTGCGAGCCGCGCGTCGGCCCGGTCGACGGCTTGTTCTTCCGCGGCCACTTCCACTTCGGATCCGGCCGGGAGTCGGTGCGGTTTCGCCATCTGCGCGCGCGCCCACAGGTCAGCGCGTGCCACACGATCGGCGAGACGTTCGCGACCATCGTCCACGGTCGCGCCGTCGAGATCGACGTGCGCGCGGGGGAGCACCGTGATTTCCTCGCGTACGTCCACGAGGTGTACCCGGAGTGGGACGAGTGGTACGCCGGCGACACGCCTCGATACGCCCGGATCGACCCCGACGTCATGTACGCGTACGCGTTCGAGCCCTCGGCGCTAGACGGGCTGCGAGGAATATAGTTGCGAACGCAACGGTTTCGCCGGTGTCGGAGCCGAGCAGGAACCTGAGGAGGTCGTCGTGCCGGCCATCACTCCCATTGACCAGTCGGTACTGCCCGTGCTCGAAGGAGCGAGCGGCGACGTACGGCAGGTGCTATCGATCGTCACGGCGCAGGCATCCTTCGAGGGCGCGGGGTTCCCGGTGTTCCGGCCGTTCCCCCAAACGGGTGCCGACCTCGGCTCGACGGATCCGTTCCTGATGCTCGACGAGATGGGTCCGGTCCGGTACGGCCCCGGTGAGGCGGTCGGCGCTCCCGACCACCCGCATCGCGGCTTCGAGACGGTCACCTACCTGTTCGACGGCGAGATGGAACACCGCGACTCCACGGGCGGCGGCGGTCTGCTCCGCGGGGGCGACACGCAGTGGATGACGGCCGGCGCCGGCCTCGTGCACTCGGAGACGCCGACCGCGGAGATGCTTCGCGACGGAGGTCTGATGCATGGAGTGCAGCTGTGGGTCAACCTGCCGCGTTCCGACAAGCTGACGCCGCCCCGCTATCAGGACCTGCCCGCGTCGAAGCTCACGCTCGCCCGATCTTGCGACGGCCGCGCCTTGTTGCGCCTGATCGCGGGCGACCTCGGAGGCCAGACCGGACCGGGACACACGCATACGCCGATCGTGTACGCGCACGCGACGATTGCGGCCGGCGGCGAGCTCTCGCTCGCCTGGCGCGAGGACTACAACGCGCTCGTCTACGTGCTGCGCGGCGAGGTGCGCGTCGGAGGCGACCCGCGTTCGCTCGGCGAGCACCAGCTGGCCGTGCTCGGCAACGACGGGGCTCGCGTGCACGTCGAGGTCGCCGAGGCCGCCGATGTCCTCCTGCTGGGCGGGCGTCCGTTGCGCGAGCCGGTCGCGTGGTACGGACCGTTCGTGATGAACACGAAGCAGGAGATTCTCGACTCGCTCGATCTCTTCGAACGAGGCGAGCTCGGCGCGATCCCTCCCCGGGAGGGCTAGCGCGCGACTTGGGCGGCCCCTACTCCTTGAGGGGAGGGGCGAGCAGTCCTCGGCGCGCCTGGCATCCCGTCGCGCCGAGGGCCGCCTCCGAGCCCCACCCCCGGGGCAAGTGAACACCTGGTTCACTCTCTGTGGCAAGGGGCGCGGGAGAATTCCCGGACGTACCGGTACCTCATTGTCGGCCGGAACCTCATTTTGGGCCCGGGACCTACTTCGGAAAGCTGCAGAGCCCTACTTGGGAAAGCTGAAGAGCCCTACTTGGGAAAGCTGAACAGCATGGTCTGCGTCCCGTACGCGACCAGGCGCGGAGCAGCTTCGAGGTCCCAGAGCTCCATGTCGGCCGACGCGTAGCCCTGGCCGGCGTGGCGGGCCCGGTTCACGCCGAGGACCCACTCGGAGCGCGCGTTGTCGAGGACGTGGACCGTCAGGTCGGCGCTCGGTGGGAGCCAGCGCCGTTGTCGGGCCTCGGGGCCGAGCCGTTCGCCGACCGCGCCGGGCATGGTGTCGCAGAGGGCGAGGAGCGCGAGCGGATCCCAGGTGCCGTCGTCGGCGCGCGGCGGGTCGTCGAACCGGTACCAGAAGGCACACAGCGACGAGACGGGCTCGTAGTCATCCCACGGCGCGTGTCCGATCGTCGGCCGGCCCTGCACGTGGTCCCAGAAGTTGAAGTGGAGACGGTCGATGTCCTCAGGCGCCGGGTCGCGAAACGACGGGCACTCGAGCGGAGGTGTCAGGCCGGTCGGCGGGGTGAGGTCGGTGAACGTGAAACCTTCGCGCTCGGCGCCGAACACGCCGAATGCGTCGAAGCCCGCCTCCATGCCCGGGTTGCGCAGCGACGCGTGCAGCTGCGACATCGAGCGCCCGCGTCGCAGCACCTTCACGTCGACCTCGATGGGACCATGGCCCACCTGACCGGCGAAGACGCCGTTGAAGCTGCGCAATTGTTGAGTCGGGTCGGCGAGCGCCGTCGCCATCGCCCGCGCCGCCGTTGCCGCGACGATGCCGCCCTGCGGCACCACGGGGCAGTTCCACCGCTCGTCGAGCCGCGCCGCGAAGCGCCCCTCGCCGAGCGGTTCCACGGCGGTTCCTCGGCTGAACAGCGACGTTCCCATCCGGAGTTCATTATCGTCAATCGCCATGAGCGACGCGATTGAATTGATTCGACGGTTCTGCGACGAGTTCGGCAGGGGTGCCGGCGTCGACCAGATCGTTGCCTACTTCACCGATGACGCCGTGTATCACAACATTCCGGTCGAGCCGGCGGTCGGCCCGGAGGCGATCAAGGCCGTCTTCGCGATGTTCACGACGGGTGTAGAGCGCATGGAATTCCGGGTACGGAACATCGCGGCGGCCGGCGACACCGTTCTTACGGAACGGATCGACATCTTCGTGTTACCGAACGTCACCATTGAGCTCCCGGTGATGGGGACGTTCGAGGTGCGCGACGGCAAGATCGCCGCATGGCGCGATTACTTCGACTTGAATCAGTACATGACCCAGCTCGCGGCCGCGTCGAGCTGACCGCGCGGCGTCACGGCGCGAGCAGCTCGCGTACCGCGTCGATCGTGTCGGCGTCTGCAGCCGCCTTGTCGGGCCGGTAGCCGCGCACGCGCGCGAATCGGAGTGCGACGCCTCCCGCGTAGCGCGTCGACACCTGTACGCCGTCGAGCGCGATCTCGAGGACAAGCTCGGGCCGCACGTGCACGACGTGGTTGTCGCCCCCGGTCGCGAGCTCCTGGAGCCGTTGCGTCTGCCACGTGAGGAGGTCGTCGGTGAGGCCCTTGAACGTCTTGCCGACCATGACGAATCCACCGGTCTCCGGATCGCGCGCGCCGAGGTGGAGGTTCGACAGCCAGCCGCGCCGCCGTCCGTGGCCCCACTCCGCCGCGAGGACCACGAGATCGAGCGTGCGCACCGGCTTCACCTTGCGCCAGGTCGCGCCGCGGCGACCCGCTTCGTACGGCGCGTGCAGGGCCTTCACCATCACACCTTCGTGGCCGGTTGCGAGCGCGTCGGCGAGGAAGGCCTCGGCGACGGCGTCGTCGTCGGTCTCGACCGCAGGAACGCGCCAGGGTCCGACGAGATCTGCCAGCGCGGCAGCTCGTGCCGCGAGCGGCTGGTCGAGCAGGTCGCGACCGTCGAGGTGCAGGACGTCGAAGAAGAAGGCGGCGAGCCGGGTGGTGTGAGCGGTGGCGTCGTCGGTGCCGAAGCGGCTCATCGTGTCCTGGAAGCGGCGCGGAAGCTCGTCCTCGGAGAGCCCGATCGCCTCGCCGTCGAGCACGAACGAGCGCGCGTCGAAGGAACGCGCGATCTCGACGAGCTCGGGAACGCGTGTTGTCACGTCGTTGAGGTTGCGGGTGAACACGCGCACGTCGCCGCCGTCGCGGTGCACCTGAATGCGCGCGCCGTCGAGCTTCCATTCGACCGAGGCGGGCCCGGTTCGGTCGATCGCCTCCTTCACCGAGCTCGCGCCCGCCGCGAGCATCGGCTGCACCGGCCGGAGTACCTCGAGCGCGACACCCGTGAGCGCGGCGGCCCCGCCGCCGAGCGCGCGCCGCGCCGCGTCGGTGAGGTCGCCGCCGAGCATCGCCGCTCGCCGGACGGAGGCCACGGTGACGCCGGCTGCCTCGGCGATCGCGTCTGTCATCAAACCCGCGAGCGCGCCCTGACGCAGTTCGCCGGTGAGCAATCTGACCACGAAGTCGGCTTCATTCGGGCCCGCGCGCGAGAAGAGCGTGCCAAGAATGATGCGGCGTGCCGCGGCCGAGCCGGCGCCCGTCGTGGCGGCGATTCGGTCGAGGGTGTCGTCGAGGTCGGCCAGTGTGAGCGGCCGGTCCGGCGACGGAGCCGACGATGACTCCCGTCTCGCCGCGGACAGGGTCGCCCAACCGACGCCGATACGACCTTGGCGGAGCTCACCTGTGAGGAGACACACGACCGTCGTGACCTCGTCCGGCGCGCACTCTCGCAAGAGACCTGCAATTGCCTCGGTCTTCGCCTTGCGCGAGCGCGTCGCGCTCACGGTGTCCGAGACCTCGACCACGGATGTGAGGAGCACGCGAGCCAGGGTACGGTCGGTGTCATGGAATATCGACGCCTCGGCCGTAGCGGCCTCCAAGTCAGTGTCTTGTCCTTCGGATCATGGGTTTCGTTCGGTGACCAGCTCGGTGTCGACACCGCGATGGAATGTCTCGACGCGGCCCGTGCGGCCGGCGTGAACTTCTTCGACAACGCCGAGTCGTACGCAGGCGGGAAGTCGGAGACCATTATGGGCGAGGCGATCGCCAAGCTCGGGTGGGAGCGATACAGCTACGTCATCTCCACCAAGGTGTACTGGGGGCTGCACGAGCAGCCGAATATGCAGAACACGCTCAATCGCAAGTACCTGATGCAAGCGATCGACGGTTCACTCGACCGGCTCGGCCTCGACTTCGTCGACTTGTTGTTCTGCCACCGCGCCGACCCGAACACCCCGATCGAGGAAACCGTGTGGGCGATGAGCGACATCGTCTCGAGCGGCAAGGCGCTCTACTGGGGCACTTCCGAGTGGACGCCGGACGAGATCCGCGCCGCCTGGGACATCGCCGACCGTCATCACCTGCACAAGCCGGTGATGGAACAGCCGCAGTACAACCTCCTGCACCGGATGCGGGTCGAGTTCGAGTACGCGCGGCTATATCAGGACATCGGTTTGGGTCTCACGATCTGGAGCCCGCTCGCGTCAGGGGTTCTCAGCGGCAAGTATCTCGACGGTATGCCCGACGGATCGCGAGCGAAGTTGCCGGGGTACGAATGGCTGCAGGGAATGCTCACCGACCCGAACACGAACGAGAAGGTCAGGAACCTGAAGGTCGTCGCCGACGATCTCGGCTGCAGCCTCGCGCAGCTCGCGATCGCGTGGTGCGTGAAGAACCGGCGCGTCTCGACGGTGATCACGGGCGCCAGCCGGGCGTCGCAGGTGCGCGAGAACATGGGCGCACTCGACGTCCTCCCTCGGCTCGACGCGGAGGTGATGGCGCGCATCGAGGGAGCAGTGCCGTTCACGCAGTAGTGGCACGGCCGGTCCAACCGGCTCGCTCGGCTGTCCACATCTGCATGCGACCCGTCTCGGCCGGAGCCTCGGGAACCCGCTCCTCGACCCGCGTGAGTGCATAGCCCAGACGCCGCGGGATGGCGGCGCTCCGATCGTTTGCCTCGTCGCAAACGATGAACATGCGTTCGATGCCGTCGACGCCGAGCCCGGCAGTTGTCAGCGCGCGTGCTGCGTTCGTCGCGTAGCCTCGCCCACCCGCGTCCACGTGCAGCCAGTAGCCGATCTCGAGCGAGCGCGGGCCGCGCCGCGTCATCACACCGAACGCGCCGAGGAGCTGATTCTCGTCCGCGGTGAAGAGTCCGTACTGCCATTCCTCGTCGCGTTCTCGCTGCCGCGGTTGTGCACGCAGCCGTCCGCGCTGGAAGCCGGCATCGGCGGATTGCACGTTGGCCCACGGCATCCACGGCTTGAGATGGTCGAGGCTCTCGCGCACGGCCTCCGCGATGGCTTCGGCGTCGTCCAGCACGAACCATCTCAGGTGATGGCCGTCGTCGGTGGAAAGCTCCGGAGGGAGGGCGAGGCTCACGCGCTCTCGCGAACGAAGCCGTGCGCGCGCTCGACCCGGGCAACCCGCAGCTCGTACGCGTCGTACCACCGGGTGCGGCCCTGGTATTGCGCGAAGGCGTGATCCGCGTTGCGCCGCCACGCCGCGATCGACTCCTCGTCGATCCAGTAGGACACGGTGATGCCGATCTCCGTCGACGCCGTCTCCACGCCGAGGAAGCCGGGCTGCTGCGAGGCGAGCGCCATCATCCGCCGGTCCGTCTCGTCGAACTGATCGCCCGGGTGGCGGTTGCGCCGGGTCGAGAAGATGACAGCCCAGTAGGGCGGCTCGGGCGTTCGGGCCAGGCCGGCGCCGGATTCCGGGTTCGTCGACTGCATGCGGCTCTCCTCCGGGCGAGTCTGTCATTTTGCCGTTCCGCTCGACTCCAATAACCCGGATATGTAATATCCGGATTATTGGCCGCCGAGAGGAGGACGAGATGCGAGTGTTCGTCGCCGGCGCGACGGGTGTCCTGGGCCGGCGAGTCGTTCCCCGGCTGGTCGCCGCCGGCTATGAGGTCTCCGCAGTGTCGCGATCGCCCGAGAAGGACACGTTGATCGAGTCGATGGGCGCCCGGCCGGTGCGCGTCGACCTGTTCGACGACGGTCCACTCCGAATCGCGGTCGCGGGCCACGACGCGGTGGTGAACATCGCGACCAAGATCCCGCCCCTCGATCAGATGAGCCGCGCGAGCGCTTGGGAGGAGAACGAGCGCATCCGTCGCGAGGCATCCGGGAAGTTGGTCGACGCGGCGATCGCCGCCGGTGCGACGGTGTTCGTCCAGGAGTCGCTGGCCTTCATGTACGGCGAGCACGGCGACGCGTGGCTCGATGCCGCGTCGACTCCTCTCGCGGAGTCCGACTTCACGGGCGCGATCGAGGCCGCCGAGGCGAACACCGCGCGGTTTCGCGCGCACGGCGGACGCGGCGTCGTGTTGCGCTTCGGGCGGTTCTATGCGCCCGACAGCGACCAGACCACCGCGACGATGCGGGCGGCACGACGCGGACTGGTCCTCGACGTTGGCGCCGCGGCGTCGTTCGCGCCGATGATCGACGCCGACGACGCGGCGGCCGCGGTGGTAGCCGCGTTGGACGCCCCGGCCGGCACGTACGACGTCGTCGACGACCAACCGCTGACCCGCGCCGAGCAGAGCGAGGCGCTCGCGGCCGCGGTCGGGCGCCGCCGCCTCTGGCGAGCTCCGGCCTGGATGACGCCAAGGAAGGCGAGCTATCTCGCGGCATCGCAGCGCGTGTCCAACCGCGCGTTCCGTGACGCGACGAGATGGCGGCCGTTGTCGCAAAATCTGCGCGTCGGGTACCGTAAAATTGCACGCGCGCTCAACCTCGAGCCGGCACTCTCGGGGTGGTCGCGGCTCATGCTCTGGATACTCGCGTTCAGTTCGTTCGGGGTCGGGGCGCAGGCCGCCTTCTTTCCGCGTTCCTTCTACGACGACTTCCCGTTTGGCCGGGGCTGGGTCGCGATGGACGGCCGCTACAACGAGCACCTCGTGCGCGACTTCGGCGCGCTGAACCTCGCGCTGTTGGTGTTGACGCTCGGCGCGCTGTTCATCGGCCTGCGCTCGATCGCGAAGCTCACCGCGCTGACGTGGATCGTCTACAGCGTTCCGCACTTCGTCTACCACCTGCGCCACTTGACGATGGTGATGCCGGGCGTCGACAAGGTCGGGATGATGGTGTCGCTCGCGGTGCCGATCGTCGCCGGGGCCGTGATCTTGT
>DATJAA010000233.1:0-2787 GCA_035516815.1 Acidimicrobiia bacterium
GAGGCCGCGCAGCTTCTTCGCCATCGTCGCCCGCTCGTCGAGAGGCATCGAGAGCCCGTCGTCGAGGGCCGCCGCGCACTGCTCGATGTCGTAGGGGTGCACGGCGATGACCGCACCTCGCAGCTCGTCGTACGCGCCGGCCTCGGGCGACAGGCACAACACACCGTCGCGGCGATTGACGACCGGTCCCTCCTTGGCGACGAGATTGAGGCCGTCGCGCAACGCGTTCACGAGGAGTACGTCGTAACGCTGCAAACCGGCGACGGAGCGGGCGTAGTCGTCCCGGTCGTCGAGCAGTATGGGTACCCAATCGCGCGTGGACCAACGATCGTTGACCCGAGCGACGGCCTGTTCCACCTCGTTCTCGTACGCGAGGTACTCGGCCAGTCCTTGGCGGCTCGGATAGACCATCGCGACGAACACGACGCGCCCGCGCAGGCCGGGACGCGCTTCCAGCAGCCGGTCGTACGCGAGGAACCCTCGGACGATGTTCTTCGACGGTTCGATGCGGTCGCTGCGCGCGATCACGAGCCGGTCGCCGACAGCTTCGGAAAGTGCGGCCGCGGCGGCGCGTGCATCGTGCGAGCCGGCGACGGCCTCGAGCGCAGCGACGTCGGGACCGAGTGTGGCGGTAAAGGACGGCGCGATCGACTCCCGGCGCCCGAGCGCAGCTCGCGCCGATTGCCGGTACGCGTCCGCCCAGCGCTTGATATGGAACCCGGTCGGGCCCGACGCCAATGCCGCGCAAACCTGCGCGCCGACGTCGGTCGGGAGCAGCGAGAAGTCGTCCGGGCCCGCGAAAGGCGTGTGCGTGAAATGCACGACGCGGAGATCGGGCCGCTGCGCGCGAAGCAGCCCGGGCACGAGCGTCAGCTGGTAGTCCTGGACGAGCACGATCTCGTCCGCGGCCGCGCTCTGGGCGACTTCGTTGGCAAAGTGCCGGTTGACGGCCACGAAGGCTTCCCAGGCCGTGCGGAAGCGCAGGTCGAACCGCGGCCGGCGCGCGCGGTCGAACATACCGTGGTGCAGGAACCACAACAGGTTGTTCGCGATGACCTCGTAGTGCATACGGTGCTGCTCGCGGTCGAGGTCGAGCAGGCGGACGTTGATGTCGAGACCACTGATGGTCCCGGCCCGTCCGGCCTCGCGGTCGTCGTTCGACATCGCGGCTGCTATCCAGGTCGCGTCGGGTCGCCTCGTGAGCAAGGGCGAAAGGGCGCTGACGATTCCGCCGGCACCTTGTTGGGCCTGCAACTCGCCCTGCTCGGATCGGCCGAACTGGTACGGGCCTCTGTGCGAGACGACGATCACCGGACGGGTTCCGTCACGGCAGCTCGGTGTACAACCGCAGCCAGTCCTCGAGCTCGCGGGTCGACAAGAAGTTGGCCCGGACGTACTCACGGCCGGCTTCGCCCATCTCGTTCGCGCGCTCCGGTGAGCGGAGGAGATCGGCAGTGCGCTTCGCGGCGGTCTCGACGCCGTCGACCAAGAAGCCGTTCACGCCGTCCTGGATCTGCAGCGTGATGCCGCCGCATCGACCGCCGATGACGGGGCGCCCTTTCCACAGTCCTTCGCTCACGGTCAGCCCGAATCCTTCTCGCAGCGACTTCTGCATGACGACGTCGGCCCGGCGTTGGAACGCGTTGATCTGGACGTTACCCACCTGCTGAATGTTCGAGAGCAGGTGGACATTCGGGTCGCCGCCGCGCGCCGTGTCGGCCAGCTCCCAGAAGTGGAAGCCTTCCGGATCGTCGGTCGCCATCGATCCCGCGAGCACGAGCTGCACGTTCGGGAATTCCTCACGGACGATCCTCCATACCTCGATGACACCGATCGGATCCTTCCAGGGATCGAACCGGCTCACCTGGACGATCAACGGATCGTTCGGCCGCACGCCGTACTGCTTCACGATCTCGGTCATGAACGGCTCGGGCAGGTCGAGGTTCTTCACGGAGAGCGGATCGATGCACGGTGGCGCGATGACGACGTGCTCCTTGCTCATGGAGTTGGGAACGAACTGAGGCATCGTCCAAACCGACGCGTCGTAGTGCTCGACGAACGGGCGGAAGAATTCGAACACTGCCGGATTCGCGTCGGTGAGATCGATGTGGCAGCGCCAGATCCACTTCGTGCTCTCGGGCGCAACACCGTGCCCGCGTGCGTAGTCGCGGATCGCCGCGGGCTGCGGATCGTGGATGACGACGAAGTCCCATTCGCCTTCGAGCTGCAGCGCGTTGTCGAGAACCCTTTCGAGGTAGACGTGCTCCATGTTCGACGTCCACTCGATGTCGGCTCCCTGGAGCGCATTGTGGACGGCCTTCGTGACCGCGAAGAATTCGTCGCTTCCGTGCATCACGTGCCATTCCGCGTCTATTCCCACATCGCGGAGGAGCGCGACATGGGTTGCGAGCAACTCGGCGACGCCCCCGCCGTAGGCGGTGGCGTTCAGGTGGAGGACGCGGGCTCCTCGCAGCGGCTCGGCCAGCGCACGGATGCGCTCGAGGGTCCCGGGCTCGACGACGTCGGCGTAGTCGTCAAGATGCTTGTCGAGCAACGGCACGCGTTCGAGCAATTCGAGCTCCGGGGGCGACGCGGACGGCGGACAGGCGACAATCTATTCGTTGTGCCCCGAGCCGTCGTTTGTCCCGACAAGTTCCGAGGAACGCTCGGCGCCGGCGAGGTCGCGCACGCGATGGCCGCGGGCGTACGGCGCGCGGGCTACGAGGAGGTCGTGGAGCTCCCGCTCGCCGACGGCGGTGAAGGCACGCTCGCAACGTTGCTCGCGGC
>DATJAA010000234.1:0-16913 GCA_035516815.1 Acidimicrobiia bacterium
CGCGTCGGCGACGTGCACCTTCTCGCCGTCGAGGCGCCACGCGTCACCGGCCCGCGTCGCGCGCGTCGATGGACACTCGAATCGGTACCGCGCGCCGGATTCGTAGATTGCCGTCGTTCCGATCGTGGAACCGGTGGCGAGCGTCGCGAGTAACTCGTGATCGGCGAGCGCGACGGCGCCGATCGCGGAGGACGCGTACGGTGCGGGGCACACGGCGCGGCCGAGCTCCTCGAGCACGACCGCCGCGTCGACCAGTCCCATGCCTGCGCCGCCGTGCTCCTCGGCGACGAGGAGCCCGACGACGCCGAGGTCGACCAAGCCGTCCCAGGCGGCGCGATCCGGGCCGGGTTGGCCGTAACCACGGCGCACCTCGGAGAGCGGGAACTTGGCCGCGAGGAACGCGCGCACCGATTCCCGCAGCATCTCTTGCTCGGACGAGAACTCGAAGTCCACGTATCTCCCGGGAAAATTGCCTGACACCAGCGTCAGGAAACTACCCTGCGCACCGATGCGCCTGCGTTACGCACCGGAGGACGAGGCTTTCCGTGCCGAGCTGGACCGATGGCTCGACGTGCACCGCCCGTCGGAGGAACGGCTCAGCGAACCGAAGCAGTCGAGCGCGCACATGCCGCCATGGGCACGCGCGTGGCAGCGCGAGCTCTTCGACGCCGGCTGGCTCGTGCCCGGCTGGCCACCCGAGCTCGGCGGCCGAAACGCGACACCCACCCAGCAGATGATCTATTTCGAGGAGATGAGCAGCCGCGAGATCATGCGGAGCGCGAACCCGCAGGGCCTCGGGATCATTGCCCCCTCGATCAACGACTACGGCACGCCCGAGCAGAAGGAACGGTTCCTGCTCCCCACGCTGCGCGCCGAGATCTCGTGGTGCCTGGGCATGAGCGAGCCGGGCGCGGGCAGCGACCTCGCGAGCCTCAAGACGCGCGCGGAGCTGGTCGGCGACGAGTTCGTCGTCAACGGGCAGAAGGTGTGGACGTCGGGTGCGCACCACGCCGATTGGTGTCTCTGCTTCGTTCGTACCGACCCCACGGCCCCCAAGCACAAGGGGATCAGCGCGTTGATCATCGACACGACGTCGCCCGGCATCGAACGGCGCCCGTTCCCCGAGCTGTCCGACAATCAGTTCTGCGACTTCAACGAGGTTTTCTTCAGCGACGTGCACGTGCCCAGAGCGAACCTGATGGGCCCGCTCAACGGCGGCTGGCCGATCACGCAGGGATCACTCGCCCACGAACGGGCGATGCTGTGGATCAACTACGCGTACGACGTGCAGCGCGCGGTCCGGGCGCTCGTGGAGCTCGGCAAGACCGAGGGCGCGAACGGGAAGCCCCTCGGCGAGGACGCGCGTTATCGGGATGCCGTCGCCGGCTTCTACGTCGACGCGCAGGCTCTCATGACGATGGGGTACCGCGGCTTCTCGAAGTTCCTGAAGGGCAAGGCCGCGCCGGAACACTCGCTGTTGAAGCTGTACGGAAGCGAGTCGCTGCAGAAGGCGCTGCTCTTCGGCATGGAGTCACTCGGCATCGAAGGGCTCGACCTCGATTGGCTCGGACCCCAGATGTGGCGGGAAGGATCGTGGGCGCTCCAGTACCTCCGCAGCTTCGGCGCGACGATCCCGGGCGGCACCAGCGAGATACAGCGGAACATCATCGCCGAGCGCGTGCTCGGACTGCCCCGCACTTGACCGTGGCCGCTCGACCGCGGTCGCCCCGTCGCATCCGGGCTCGGTAGCGTCGCGGCCGATGGACTTCACGCCGCGTCCGGTCGACGAGCAGTGCGCCCGCCGGTACGTCGCGGAGGGTTTCTGGCGCGATGAGAGCCTGGGTGCGTTGCTCGCGGCCGGCCTCGGCGAGGCGGCGTCACACCCGTTCACGGTGCGCTCCGATCGCATGCCGTATCGAGGAACCTTCGCCGACGTCGACGCGCTCGCGCGCCGCGTCGCGGCAGGGATGCGCGCCCGGGGCGTCGGGCCGGGCGACGTCGTGGCGTTCCAGCTCCCGAACTGGCTGGAGGCGGCTGCGACGTTCTACGCGATCACGTATCTCGGCGCGGTCGTGGTGCCCATCGTCCACTTCTACGGGCCGAAGGAAGTCGGCTACATCCTGCGCAAGACGCGAGTGAAGGCATTGGTCACCGCCGATCGCTTCGGTCACCAGGATTTCCTAAGGAACCTTGCCAATCTGCGCGAGACCCTCCCCGATCTCGAATGGGTCGCGGTCGTCGGCGACCGATCCGCGGCGGACCCGCGCGACCTCGCCTTCGCCGATCTCGTGGCCGGCGCGCCGCTCGACGACATCCCGCGGGTCGATCCCGGCACGCCGGCGCTTGTCGCGTACACGTCGGGGACTACCTCCGACCCGAAGGGTGTCGTGCACTCGCACCGCACGATCAATGCCGAGATCCAACAACTCTCGGCGATGCAGAGCGACCGGGCCGGACCCGCGATGATCACCGGAGCGCCGGTCGGGCACGGCATCGGCATGCTGGCCGCGCTGCTCATCCCGGTCTTTCGCCGCGGCGAGATCCATCTGATCGACGTATGGGATCCCGCGCGCGTCTTGCAGGCGATGCTCGACGACGGCCTCTCTGCCGGGCAAGGCTCGACGTTCTTCCTCACGAGCCTGCTCGACCATCCCGACTACGACCGCGAGCGGCACGTTCCGTTGATGCCGTTCGTAGGGCTCGGTGGGTCGGCCGTTCCCGCCGCGGTCGGCGAGCGGTGCGCGGCGATGGGCATAGAGATCGCGCGTAGCTTCGGATCCACCGAACATCCGTCGATCACCGGAAGCACTCCCGATGTCCCGCACGAAAAGCGCGTCAACACCGACGGTCGCCCGCTTCCCGGCGTCGAGATCCGCCTCGTCGACGACGACGGCAAGGACGTCGAGATCGGAACACCCGGAGAGATCTGGAGTCGCGGCCCGGAGTTGTTCACCGGCTACACCGATGCGGCGGCCACCACCGCCGCGTTCAGCTCCGACGGCTGGTTCATGACCGGCGACATCGGTGTGCTCGACGACGACGGCTACCTCGCGATCACCGACCGGAAGAAGGACATCATCATCCGCGGCGGCGAGAACGTCAGCGCGCAGGAGATCGAGGAACTGCTCGTTCGTATGCCGGATGTCGCCGAAGTCGCGGTCGTCGCCGCGCCCGACGCGCGCCTCGGTGAGGTCGCGTGCGCGTTCTTCCGCATGCAACCCGGGCGGCCTGCGCCCGAACTCGCCGACTTGCGCTCGTATCTCGACGGGGCCGGCATCGCCCGCCAGAAGTGGCCCGAGCATCTGCGTTCGGTCGAGGAGTTCCCGCGTACGCCCAGTGGCAAGGTGCAGAAGTTCGTCCTGCGCCAGCGGCTGCGCGACGACGCCGCGAGTGGCTGAGGTGACCGGGCTCCTCGACGGGATGCGTGTGCTCGACGCCGGGATCTGGCGACCCGTGCCGCATGCGACGCAGATGCTCGCGGATCTCGGAGCCGAGGTGCTGAAGATCGAGCCCCCCGGCGGTGACCCGATGCGGAACTTCCCGCAGCTCTTCCGAGACGTCGCCGGGCACAAACGCAGCATCGAGTTGAACCTGCGCAGCGACGACGGGCGCAGCCGCGCGCTCGACCTCGTGGCGGGAGCCGACGTCTTCTGCGAGGGCTGGCGCCCGGGCGTGGCCGCGCGTCTCGGGTTGGGCTACGAAGAAGTGCGGGCGCGCAATTCGTCGATCATCTACTGCTCTGTGTCCGGTTACGGTCAAACCGGGCCGAACGTCGCGCGTCCGGGTCACGACGTGAACTACCAGGCGCTCGCGGGCGCGCTCGCGCCGCGTGAAGGCGAGGCCCCGGTCATCCCGCGTGTCCCGATCGCGGATCTCGCCGCCGGCACGTTCGCAGCGTTCTGTATCTGCGCGGCTTGGGCGAAGCGGCTCCGGACCGGTGAAGGGGAACGCATCGACGTCGCGATGGCCGACGTCGTCGCGTCGTGGTCGGGCACGAGCTCCGGCAACGCCCTACGCGGTCGAGCCGAACCGGCACGGGGTTCCACCGGCTACGGAGTGTTCGCGTGCGCGGACGGTGGGTGGATCACCCTCGCGGTGATCTCCGAGGACCATTTCTGGCAGGCCGTGTGCGACGGGCTCGGGCTGGGCAGCGACCTCCGGAGTCTCGGCCACCTCGAGCGGCTCGATCGCTACGCGGAATGTCAGGAGGCGGTGCGCGCCGCCTGCGCCGGCCTGCCGCGGGCCGCCGCGCTCGAGCGGCTCGGCGCGGCGGGCGCGCCGGTCGCGCCGGTGCTGTCTCCGGCCGAGATGACGATGAACGCGCAGTTCCGCACGCGCGGGGTCGTGTTCGACGCAGGGGACGGCACCGCGCGGCTCGGGTTCCCGGCCCGCCTCAAGGTGCACCCTGCGCACCGGCCGGGACCACCGCCGGCGGTCGATGAGCATCCGGACGGATGGACGTCGCGCTGACGTCTGCGCGTCTCTGCGCATCGGCGTGACGGAAGTCGCACTTGGTCAAGGCGAGCGCTCCTGTCGCCGATGCCGGGGATGGCGAGCACCTCGGCCCGCCCGCATCGTCCTGGAGGGGAACCATGCTCATTCCGATCGTCGGCCTCGTCGCCGTTGCCGGCCTTTGCTTCTTGTTGGTGAAGAGCCGTAAGCAGACGGCGAAGTCAGCCCGCTGACCTACGAGGAACGCAGCAACCGTCCGGGGCGCGCGGCCAGCGCGTTCTCGACGGGGATGCCGGACTCGCGGATCACGGTGCCGTTGACGACGACGTGAGTGATCCCCTCCGGACGATCCGCGACCAGCCGCTCTCCGTTTGCGGGGAAGTCCTGGATGCGGCGGAGGGGGCCCGGCGCCACCGTGTCGTAGTCGAGCACGACGACGTCGGCGGCCTTGCCGACCTCGAGCGTGCCGCGGTCGTGCAGACCGAACACGTGGGCAGGCTCGCCGGTGAGCTTGTGGATCGCGTGCTCGAAAGGCATCACGTCCTTCTCGCGCACCCAGTTGCCGAGCAGGTCGGTGGCGAAGCACGCGTCACACAACTGTGTGACGTGCGCGCCGGAGTCAGCCAGCCCCAGCAGGACCGTGTCCTGGGGCAACAACCACGCAATCGCTTCGGGATCGTTGTTCGCCAGCACGCTCGTGAACCGCGTCTCGAGGTTCTCGTCGAGCGACACGTCGAGCATGACGTCGAGTGGCGTCGCGCCGCGCTCCACCGCGATGTCGGTCACCTTCCGGCCGACCAGCTCCGGATGGTGCGGCGACTCCGCGACTGCGAGCGCGTCGAAGTTCACGGGCAACGCGCCCTTCCGGCCCTGCATCTCCTCCCATGCGCGCGCCCGCCACGACGGATCGCGGTACGCCGCTATGCGGGTCTCGTCGGGCCGGTCCATCAGCTCCTGGAACGTCGAGCGCATGTTGAACGTGAACGGCTCGCGCAGGTTCATCTGGAACGTCAGGGGCCGGCACGACACTTGCGGCCAGACTTCGATCCCCTCGGCGCGCGCCTTCGTGTTCGCCTCCATGATGCGCTCGTGCCAGGGATAGCCCTTCACCGTCAGTAGTGCGGTCCACGTGAGCGGACGTCCGGTCGCGCGCTGCAGTTCGTAAACGTCGGCGTGTGTGACCTTCTCGCCCGGCAGCAGCGCCGCGACCCCTTTGCCCGCGTCGCGCAACGGCTCCAGGAGCGAGCGCAGCTCCGCGAGGTCGGCGATACGGGAAGGTACAGGTCGCCCCTTGTCGCCACTGTGGGTCGGCGACGCCGACGTCGCAAAGCCGGCCGCGCCCGCGGCCATCGCCTCCGCGACGACCGCTTGCATGCTGCGGATCTCGTCATCGGTGGCGGCGCGCTCGTAACCTTCCTCACCCATCACGAAGATGCGTACCGCCGTGTGCCCGACGTAGCACGCGAAGTTGATCAACGTCCCCCGCGTCTCGATCGCGTCGAGGTACTGGGGGAACGTCTCGAAGTCGTCCCACGGGACGCCCGCGAACAGCGTGTCGGGCGACATGTCCTCGACGTGCTGAAGCGTGCGCACCAACAGCTCGCGGTGCTCGGGCCGCACGGGGGCGATCGAGAATCCGCAGTTCCCCGCGACGACCGAGGTGACCCCGTGCCAGCAGCTCGGCGACAGGGCCGGGTCCCAGAAGACCTGCGCGTCGTAGTGCGTGTGGATGTCGACGAATCCCGGGGTGACCATCTGCCCGCCCGCGTCGAGCTCGCGGCGCCCGGCCAGCCCTTCGCCGATCTCGGAGATCACGCCGTCGGTGATGGCGACGTCGGCGGCGGCGCCGGGCTTCCCGGTCCCGTCGACAACCGTTCCGCCCCGGATCACTACGTCTGCGGTCATGGCGCTCCTCGAAGGCTGACGCCCACGTCAGTGGGCACCCCGAGTCTCGCGCACCCCACCCACTCCCAACAGTTGGGAGGCTCACGGTCGGTGTGGGGTGTGAGCGCCCAATCTGTTGGGAGGCTCATGGTCGGTGTGGGGGGTTGAGCCTCCAAACTGATGGCGTAGTTGACGGGCGTGTCAGGTTCGGGCGACCCTTCTTGGCATGACGCAGGTACCCGAGACCATGCCCGCCGCGGTGTTCATGGGTCTTCGTGATGT
The DNA here is from genome assembly GCA_035516815.1 of Acidimicrobiia bacterium. Taxonomy (GTDB): domain Bacteria; phylum Actinomycetota; class Acidimicrobiia; order IMCC26256; family PALSA-610; genus PALSA-610. The sequence goes on from DATJAA010000234.1 coordinate 6,619, forward strand.
CACGGTCGAAGACCGTCCGACTCCGCGGCCCGGGCCGGGTGAGCTGCTCCTCGAGGTCAGCCATTGCGGCATCTGCGGCTCGGACCTGCACTTCCTCCTCGAGTGGGGCGGCCGGGCCGGTGCGATCGAGGGCCACGAGTACTCGGGAACCGTCGTGGCGCTCTCGCCGGACGTGACCGGCTGGCAGATCGGCGACCGGGTCATCGGCGGTCCGTCGCCGCGGTGCGGGAAGTGCGAGCACTGCCTGGCCCATCGTCCGTCGTTGTGTGACCAGCGCAACTCGGTCGGCGGCGGCGGTGAATGGCAGGGCGCCTTCGCCCGGTACAAGACGGTGCGCGCCGCTGACGCGTTGCGCGTTCCCGGCGGCCTTGCTCTGAAGCACGCGGCGCTGACCGAGCCGCTCGCGGTGGCACTGCACGGGATCACCCAGGCTGGTGGTGCCCGGCCCCGCACCCGTTGGCTCGTCACCGGCGGGGGTCCGATCGGGTTCCTTTCCGTCGCCGCGCTCAAGGCGCTCGGCGTGGACGACGTCGTGGTAAGCGAACCGAAGCCGAGCCGGCGCGCGTTGTGCGAGAAGCTCGGCGCGCGCTCGGTCGATCCGGCCGATCTCGTGGCGCCGGACATGCCCTACGACATCGTCGACGACCCGTTCGACGTCGCGCTCGAATGCTCGGGCAACGGCCGCGCCCAGGAAGCGGCGCTCGCGCAGCTGAAGCGCGCGGGCACGCTGGTGCTCGTCGGCGCGGGGATTGCTCGTCCGAAGTTCGATCCGAATCGCATCCTGCTGAACGAGCTCGTGATCACCGGCGCGTTCGTCTACGACTTCGACGGCTTTCCCCGCGCGCTCGAACTGCTCGCGTCGGGCCGCCTGCCCAACGATCTGCTCGTCGAGCAGGAGGACTACCCGCTCGATCGGCTGCTCGACGCGGCCGTCGGCCTGTTCGAAGGTGATCTGGCCGCCAAGGCGATGATCGTGCCCCGCGTTTCCTGAGGAGCGTTCATGACAACTACCGGACCGGCGTTCACGACGCGCAAGCCCAGGTTCAATCACGTTGCCATGAGCCTGACGGCGGAAATGCTCGACGAGGAGCACCGGAAGCTGCGCGCCGACTTCTACGGTGACGTTTTCGGCTTCTACGACCTCCCGATGATGACGATCGACCGGAAGCGTCAGGTCTTCCAGGTGCACAACATCGAACAGTTCGTCTTTCTCATCGCCGAGGACGACGGATCGGCGATGATCTGTCCGCGGCTCGATCACTTCGGTCTGTCGGTCGGAGCAGAAAGCGAGCTCGACGACATACTCGCACGCGCCAAGGCGTGGCAGGAGCGCGACGATCGCGTCGACATCATCGACAAGCACGTCGACGATCACGGGATGCTCGCGATCACGAGTATCTACGTGCGCTACCTGCTGCCGATGATGTGCGAGATCCAATGGTGGGACTTCCACGAGCCGCGCTCGTGAGCGCCCGCACCGGCAGGAAGGACACCGCGTGAACGCGCCGTTGCAATGGGGCGCGTTCGCCCCGCAGGGCTGGAAGCTCGAGTACACCGGATGGTCGGCGGCCGACGCCTGGGAACGTACGAAGGAGCTCGCGCAGCTGACCGAGCGGCTCGGCTACCACCACCTCTGGGTGTACGACCATGTCGAGACCGTGCCGCGGCGGGAACCGACGCATGTGTTCGAGGCGTTCACGACGCTGGCCGCGCTGGCCCAGCACACGCAGACGATCAAGCTCGGACAGATGGTGACGTGCGCGGCGTACCGCAATGCCGGGCTACTCGCCAAGGAAGCCGCGTGTGTCGACGTGTTCTCGGGCGGGCGGCTGATACTCGGCATCGGCGCGGGCTGGTACGAGCGCGAGTACCAGGCTTACGGGTTCCCGTTCCCGGGCGCGGGAACGCGCCTCGCGATCCTGGAAGAGACCGTCGAGGTCGTGAAACGTCTCTGGACCGACGAGACCGTCACGTACCAGGGCAAGCACCTCTCGTTCGACGGCGCCTATTGCGACCCGAAGCCGCTGCAGCAGCTGCCGGAGCTGTGGATCGGCGGTGGTGGCGAGAAGGTGACGTTGCGCATCGAGGCGCGCCATGCGGACAAGACGAACTGGCAGACGGGCCTCGAAGGCTTCGTCCGCAAGTCGAACCTCTTGCGCGGCTACTGCGAGGAGATCGGGCGCGACTTCCACTCGGTCGTGCGTACGCACGGTCCCGACTGTCGCGTGTTCGCCTCCGAGGCCGACCTCCGCAAGTGGCTCGACGCACCGGATGGGGGGTCGCTTTGGGGGAGAGGCGACCCGGAGGAGTACGTGCGCGACAACTTCGTCGGAACGGCTGAGCAGGTGACCGAGAAAGCTCAGGCTTTCGTCGACGCGGGATGCCGCGAGTTCGTGCTGTGGTTCCGCGACTTCCCGACGTCGGAGAGCCTCGAGGCGATCGCGCGCGAGGTCGTGCCGAACGTACGGGGCTGAGCGCGTCGCCCGGCTAGGTTCACATCCGTGACGGCCCTCTCCGACGCGCCATTGCGCAAATCCGGGTCGGAGGAGCGGACGACGGCCCCGCCGACGTCGCGGGCCGTGGTGATCGCGGCGTTCGTCCTCGTCGTCATCGCCGGCACGGTGTTCTACCTCTACACGCGGTCGGCGATGTGGCTCGACGAAGCGCTGACAGTCAACATCGCCCGTCTTCCGCTCTCCCAGCTCCACGCCGCGTTGAAGCAGGACGGCGCGCCGCCGCTCTATTACCTCCTCTTGCACTTCTGGACGGCCGCGTTCGGTTCCGGCAATGTCGCGGCGCGATCGCTGTCGGCTGTCTTCATGGGCGGCGCGGTCGTCGCAACGTGGTTCGCGGCGCGCCGCTTCGCGGGCACCACCGCCGCGTGGATCGCGGCGGCGCTCATGCTCGCGAACCCGTATGCGATCCGTTACGCGACCGAAGCGCGCATGTATTCGCTCGAGATCTTGCTCGTTGCCTCGGGAATCGTCGCGTTCGAACGCGCGATGGACAAGCCGACGATCGGGCGTCTGTCGGTCGTCTCCGTGCTCGTGGCCCTGTTCATCTACAACCAGTACTGGGCCTTCTACCTCATGGTGGTCGTTGTCGCCCTCTTCGGGTGGCTCGCGTACCGGGCTCGCACCGCGGAGCAACGGAACGCGGCCCGTCGGGTGCTCGTGGCGATCGCGATCGGCGGGCTCACATTTCTCCCGTGGGTGCCGACATTCCTCTACCAGCGCGCGCACACCGGTACGCCTTGGGGTCTGCCGGTGCTGCCGGGCATCCCGTTCGGGTACACGCTGCGCGACTTCGCCGGCGCGGCGGCGGAGACGTCGGCCGACCGGCAGGAGGGCTGGCTGCTCTTCTTCGTTCTCCTGCCGATGCTGCTGCTCGGCGTGTTCGCTCGAGGAATCGACGAACGGCGGATCGAGATCGACGTCCACGTACCGCGCTCTACGCGCGTGATCGCCTTCCTCGGCGGTGCCGGTCTGTTGACCGCGCTAACGCTCAACTATCTGGCCGGTGGCGCGTTCCAGTCGCGGTACAGCGCCATCGTGTTCCCCTTCTTCGTCCTGCTCGTCGCGCGCGGGTTCACGACGCTCCGCGACATCCGCATCCGTGCGGGCGTGCTGGTCGTCGCCGTGTTGTTGGGCTTCGCGGGCGGCGTCCGCAATTTCGTCACTCAGCGCACGCAGGCCGGCGAGGTCGCCGCCGTGCTCCGCCGTGACGCGCGGCCCGGCGACCTCGTGGTGTACTGCCCCGACCAGGTCGGGCCCGCGGTGCATCGACTGGTGCAGAAGGGGCTGGACGAGGTCGTGTACCCGAGTTTCGCGGGTCCGGAACGGATCGACTGGGTCGACTACAAGCAGCGGCTCGCGAAGGCGAATCCCAACGATTTCGCCCGCGAAGCGCTCGACCGCGCCGGCGGACACACGCTGTGGTACGTGAGCGCGCCCGGATACATCACGCACGTGGGCACATGTGAGGCGATCTCGACTGCCTTTGCGGCGGTGCGCACCCGGATCCAGCGGACCGTGTCCGACGACAAGATCTTCGAGAAGCCCGCCCTGCAGATGTTCCCGGCGCCCTCGAAGAGCTGAATGCGCGCGCCGACTCGCACCGCGCGCGCGGTGCTCGTTCCCTACGTCGTGTCGCGGTTGGTCGTCGTGGTCGCGCTCGTAACCGTGCGGCACGTCATGACCACGCAGCACTTCGCGATGCCGGTTCAGACGCGCGACGGCCTGCTGTCGTGGGACGCCGCGTGGTACCGCGACATCGCGCATGCGGGTTACGACGGGGTCGCCCGGGAGGGACTGCGCTTCTTCCCGCTGTTCCCTCTGCTCGGGCGGGTGGTCTCTTGGCTCCCGGGCGCGACCGCGGGTTTCGGGGTCGTCTTCGTCGCGAACGCGTCTGCACTCGTGCTCGGCTTCGCGCTGTATCAACTCGCAATGCACGAGCGGGCCGACGCCGAGCTCGCGCGCCGGTCGGTGTGGCTGCTGTACCTCGTTCCGCCCGCATTCGTGCTCGTGATGGGCTATGCCGAGGCGACTTTCATGACGTTCGCCGCGATCACGCTGCTGTGCTTGCGCACACGGCGCTGGTGGGTCGCGGCGGTCTTCGGCTTCCTTGCCGGCCTCACCCGCCCGGTCGGCGTCCTGCTCGCCATACCGGCCGCGGTCGAAGGGTGGGAGAAGCGCGACGCCAGGGCGGTCGCTCCCGTCGTCGCGCCCGTGCTCGGTCTGTTCTCGTATCTGATCTGGGCTGCGCGACGTTCCCACGACTTCTTCTATCCTCTGCGCGCCCAGCAGGACCCCACCCGGCGCGGGCACTGGGTCGATCCCGTGCGCGCGGTCGCGCACAACGTCCGCGCATTGTTCGTCGGTGATCACGTCAGCGCGGGAGTCCATGCGCTGAGCGCGGTGATCTTCGTCGGGTTGCTCGTGGTCGTCATCCGGCGTTGGCCCCTCTCGTTCGCGCTGTACGCCGGAGTGGCGCTCGTCGTCGCGCTGAGCAGCCGGAACCTCGACTCGCTCGAGCGTTACGGGCTCGCAACCGTTCCGTTCGTCCTCGCCGGGGCCGATGTCATCGCGGAACCGGGTCGAGAGCGCGTCGTCCTGTGCCTGGCCGCCGGTGGCCTGGTACTGGCCTCCGTGCTCGCGTTCACCGGTGTCCTCGTGCCCTGAACCGAGGGTGGATGCGCGGCGCACGTCGCCACCGCAACCCGAGGCTCGCGCCCGGTCGCAAGTAGACTCGACCGGTCATGGCGACCGCCGGAACACCGCAGCCCGACCTCTCCGTCGTGATCATCGGCGCCGGGCCGGCCGGTCTCACGGCGGCCTACCAGCTGATGAAGGCCGGGCAGGCCGAGAGCGTCACGATCCTGGAATCGGACGACGTCGTCGGCGGCATCAGCCGCACAGTGCAGCGCGATGGTTGGCGCTTCGACATCGGTGGGCACCGCTTCTTCACGAAGGTGCGCGCGGTGGACGACCTGTGGTGGGAGATTCTCGGATCCGAGAACTTCCTGAGCCGGCCCCGTCAGAGCCGCATCTTCTATCAGGGCAAGCTCTACGACTACCCGCTCGTCCCGATGAACGCGCTCCGGAACCTCGGACCGGTCGAGGCGTCGCGTTGTGTCGCGTCCTACCTCTGGGTGCGCGTGCGGAAGCCGAAGAACCGCGACACACTCGAGGGCTTCATCGCGAGCCGCTTCGGATGGCGGTTGTATCGGCACTTCTTCAAGACTTACAACGAGAAGGTGTGGGGCGTCCCCGCTTCCGAGCTGTCGGCCGACTGGGGCGCGCAACGCATCAAGGATCTCTCGTTGTTCCGCGCGGTGTGGGAGGCCATGAAGCCCAAGCGCGTCGGTGCCCGGCGCGCGAAGTCGAAGATGGTCACGAGCCTGATCGAGGAGTTCAACTACCCGAAGCTGGGCCCGGGCATGATGTGGGAGGTCGCGACCGAGAAGGTCACGGCTGCGGGTGCGCGCATCGAATTCGACCGCCGTGTCCACGCGATTCTCCACGCCGACGGCGCGGCGACGGAGGTCGTCGCGGTCGACGCAGCCGGCATCGAGCACCGTTACCCGTGTACGCACGTCATCTCGTCCATGCCGATGGGTGCGCTCTGCACTGTGATGGAACCGAATGTCGACGCGCCGACGCGGGCGGCAGCGCTGGATCTGCGCTACCGCGATCATCTCACCGTTGCCCTCGTCGTTCCGCAGGAGTACTCGTTCACCGACAACTGGATCTACATCCACGACCCCAACGTCGAAGTCGGCCGCGTGCAGAACTACGGGTCCTGGTCGCCGTACATGGTGAAGGACGGCCGAACATGCCTCGGCCTCGAGTTCTTCGTGAACGAGGGCGACGCGATGTGGACGAAGTCCGATCTCGACCTCATCGAGCAGGCCAAGCGTGAGATGCACAGCCTCGGCCTCGTCGCCGATCCGAACCGCGTCGAAGCGGGCTATGTGGTGCGGATGCCCAAGGCGTACCCGGTCTACGACGACGCCTACCAGGGCAACGTCGAGACCATGCGCAAATGGCTCGCGGCGAACACACCGAATGTCTTCCCGTGCGGTCGCAACGGCATGCACAAGTACAACAATCAGGATCACTCGATGCTGACGGCCATGCTCTCGGTCGAGAACATCCTCGGTGCCGAGCACGACGTCTGGTCGGTCAACGTCGAGTCCGAGTATCACGAGGAGGCGACGAGCGCAGAGCAGGGTCGTACCGGCCGTGACGCGCCGTTCCTACCCCGAAAGCAATAGTCGTTCAGCGCTTGGCGCGATCACGGCGCAGGACGCGATCGCGCAGGCCCCACCACGACACGAGTGCCATCGCTTCGGCCACGATGCGCCAGGACATCTTCGAGTTCCCGCGTACGCGGTCCGTGAACGCGATCGGGATCTCTTCGATGCGACCGCCGGCATTGCGGACGCGATAGGTCATCTCGATCTGGAAGCCGTAGCCGGTCGAATGGGTGGAGTCGAAGTCGATGGCCCGGAGCACCGACGCGCGGTAGGCGCGGTAGCCGGCCGTCGTGTCGCGAACGCCCATCCCGAGGCAGAACGCCGTGTAGCGGTTGCCGCCGACGGACAGGGCGAGGCGGTGCCGCGGCCAGTTGGGAACGCTGCCGCCCGGCGCGTAGCGCGAGCCGATGGCCAGGTCGGCGCCTCGGTGGACCGCGGCGAGCAGGCGGGGCAGGTCGGCCGGGTCGTGCGACAGGTCGGCGTCGATCTGGATCATCACGTCGTAGCCGCGCGCGATCCCGACCGCGTGCCCGGCTCGGTACGCGCTGCCGAGGCCGAGCTTGCGCGGCCTTCGGAGCACCTCGATTCCACCGAACTCGGCGCCGAGTGCCTCCGCCTTCTCGGCCGTGCCGTCGCCGCTGTTGTCGTCGACGATGAGGATGTGAGCCCCCGGTACCGCGGCGCGCACGCGCCGGACCAGCAACTCGATGTTCTCGACCTCTTCGTAGGTAGGGACGGTGATCCAGACGCCCGTCCCCTCGAGGTCGGTCACGCCGCACCGACCTTCCGGCGGGGCCGCCGAGCGACCGCGAACAATCCGGGCGTGCGGTGGTCGATGTACTCGGTCGTGAAGAAGTCGCTCTCGGTCACGCCCGAACCAATGCCGCTGCGATCACGGCCGAGGAGCCGATACGCGAGGGGTAGGGCGCGCTCGTAGGCCCAGACGTACGCGCCGCGTGGCACCCGGCGCCGCAAGGCGAGCGGATCGAGGCGCAGCAGGCGCTCGCCGCCGGCGCGCCGGGCTGCGAAATCGGCGTGCAACGCGTCGTCGCCCTCGAGTCCGATGCAGCTCACGTCCTCGAAGAAGAGCGACAGCAGCGAGACCAGCTGTGCCCGTTCGAAGAGATACACGTGGAACGGGTTCTCGAAATCGGCGGGTGCATTCGGCGTGATCACGAAGGCGGTGCCGTCGGCGCGTAACACCCGCGCGAGCTCGGCGACGTGCACGACCGGATTGTCGAAGTGCTCGATGATGTGCGAAGAGACGACGAAGTCGACGGTCGCGTCGCGCAAGGCGAGCGCGGAGCCGTCCGAAGCGACGAAGCGCAGGCCCGGCGCGGACGCGTGCGCCACGCCGGCGGCGCGCATCGTGTCCGCGCTGTAGTCGGCGCCGATCACCATCCGGTCGGAGCCTGTGAGCCGGCGGGTCTCGTCGCCGATGCCACACCCGATGTCGACGGTGATACCCGCACCGAGCCGGGCGATGACTTCGCGGTAGCCCGCGTCATGAAACGCGAGCAACGAGTCGGGTGTCGCCCCCTGCATCGGGCGCTCGCCCGTCAGCTTCATAGCCGTGCCGGCTCCGGAACCCAACCCGCGACCTAAACCTCGTGACCCGAACCTCGGGACCCGAACCCGGGGACCCGAACCTCATGACCGCACCTACAACCGGGGGAGCGTACCGCCGGCGAGGTGGAGAGGCCGGCGCGACCCCGTACTCGACGGGGTCCCCGCTCTAAACTCCCGCGCCGTCCCGGATGTCCGCTCGTGCTGCGGAGGCGCACTTCAGTTGACCGATCCCGCCCGCGCCGGTGCCGGCCCCGACGACATCGCACAACTCGCTGACATCGCCGCGGCCGCGGGCCTGCGTCGCATCGCGATCCTCGCGTGGCGCGACATCGACGATCCCGAGGCCGGCGGCTCGGAGATCCACGCAGCCCGGGTCGCCGCGCTCTGGGGCGAGGCCGGTATCGAGGTGACGATGCGGACCTCGTTCGCGCCGGGATCGCCGCAGGTGAGCTGGCGGGACGGCTACCGCGTCATTCGCAAGGCCGGCCGCTACCTCGTGTTCCCGCGCGCCGCGTTCAGCGAGATGATGGGTTGGCACGGTGCGAGCGACGCTCTCGTCGAGATATGGAACGGCATGCCCTTCTTCTCGCCGGTCTGGGCCGCGACGCGTCCGCGCGCGATCTGGCTGCACCACGTGCACGATTCGATGTGGGAGATGACGCTTCCGCCTCGCCTCGCGAAGCTGGGCCGGACGATCGAATTCGGTGTCGCACCGCCGCTGTATCGCGGGGCCCGGATCGTGACCTTGTCGCAGTCGTCGAAGGACGAGATCTCGCGCCGGCTCCGGCTCCGTCCGTCGAACATCACGGTGGTTCCCCCGGGCGTCGACCCGTCGTTCCGGCCTGCGGGAGTTCGCGATCCCGACCCGCTCGTGCTCGCGGTCGGTCGACTCGTTCCCGTCAAGCGTTTCGACGTGTTGATCGACGCGCTCGCCGATGTGAAGCTGCGCCGGCCGGATCTGCGCGCGGTGATCGTGGGGGAGGGCTACGAACGCGAGAATCTCGAACGCCGCATCGCGGAGCTCGGCGCGCAACAGTGGATCTCGCTCCCGGGTCGCGTCGACGACGCCACCCTGCTCGATCTCTACAACCGCGCCTGGGTCCTGGCGAGCGCGTCCCGTCACGAAGGTTGGGGGATGACGATCACGGAGGCCGGCGCGTGCCGGACCCCCGCGGTGGCCACGCGGATCGCCGGTCACAGTGATGCGATCGTCGATGGTGTCACCGGGCTTCTCGTCGACGACGAGAAGGGTCTCGTCGCGTCACTCGACCGCGTACTGCGCGACGATGCCTTCCGCGCGCTTCTCGGGAAGAACGCACTCGAACACTCGTCTCAGTTCACCTGGGCGGCGACGGCACGGGGCACGCTTGAAGTGCTCGCGGCCGAGGCCCGGCGCCACAAACCCGCGTGAGGGCCCTTCCCGGTACGCGCCGGCAGCGGTCGGTGCTCGGCTACACCCTGCTTGCGCTGCTCGCGTACGTGCCCGCGCTGCTGACCGCGCCCGGCCGCGTCGGCGCCGACACGAAGCAGTACCTGTATCTCGACCCGGGGCGCCTGCTCTCACGATCGCTCTCGATGTGGGATCCGCACGTCGGCATGGGCACGGTGACGCACCAGACCATTGGCTACGCGTTCCCGATGGGGCCCTATTACTGGGTCCTCGACCGTCTCGGTTCACCCGCCTGGGTCTCGCAGCGACTCTGGCTCGGATCGCTGTTGTTCGTGGCTGCGCTCGGCGTGCTCTACCTCCTCCGCACGTTCGGGCTGCGCGGCCCCGGGATCGTCATCGCGGCGCTCGCGTACATGCTCACGCCGTACGTCCTCGACTATGCGGCGCGTATCTCGGTCCTGTTGATGCCGTGGGCCGCGTTGCCGTGGATGATCGCCGTCGTTCGCAAGGCTCTACGCGAGAAGGGGTGGCGCTATCCGGCGATCTTCGCGTTGATCGTGCAGATCGTCGGCGGGGTGA